>JACDHD010000051.1 GCA_013821265.1 Parachlamydiaceae bacterium
GCCGATGTTACAACGAACTGTGAATGGGGCCGGCAAGCCGACCCCTGTGAAAGCGGTGGCAAGCCACCGCACTCCAAACAGGAAAATGATAAACTTTCCGACTTTTGCAATCGTCTCTGTAAGGGCGACATGTTCTATTTTGACGAAAAATATGATAGGTAGGATCGCCTTCGGCGACAGGATGTAGAACAGAATTTTTCATCCTATCCTTTTCGTCGAAGGCGATCCCATCCATAAGTTTTCTTCTTTTCCCGGAGTTCGATAGATTTAGGTTTACTAAAATCTTAAATAAATATAAGATTGTAATTCTTAACTGTTTAGCAAACAACAAAAGGAAAAATTATGAGTAGTTGTTCAAATGTATTCTCTGAATCGTGGCGTGCCCCAATCGCTTGCGTATCAGCTGTTTCCATGTTAGCGTTACGTGTATGTGTGCCTTTAACTCTTACTACAGCGTTTTATTCAACTGTAGGGATTGCAGCGCTGGCATTAGCTTGTAGTGCATTGTTTAAAGCCTTTTTAGAAAATCCTTTTTTGGTATTAGGTTTATCAGTTGTGGCTTCTCCATTAGCCTTAGCACAGATTGCTATGCTGACTGGTCCAAGTGCGATTGTGACAAATTTGCCATTGATTGCTATGATTACATGCCCTATTAGTGGGATGATCAGTTTTGCAATCATGACTAAATAACAAAGGAAAATTTATGACAGCAGCAAGTAGTGCAGCAGAGTCGACAACTAGAGCTAATTTACCAGGTATTTTTTTCACTGTTTATGGAATATCTTTGCTTGGAACCCGGATAGTTACTCCAGTTGCCTTGATGCCTTCAGTGCTGGCTGTGACAAGTCTTGTGATTGTGATGTTTGTAGGTATGGCCCTTTTGGAAGACAAAATAGATAAGGAGTGGATAAGCGTTCCTTTAACCTCAGTCATTTCCACATTACTTGTAAGACAGGTTGCCGTATGGACCGGTGCAACAGTTGTGGCAACACATATACCTGTTGTTGCTGCCTTCACTTTTGTAAGTTTAGTTTTCACCTCAATTATTTTTCCTCACAAGAAAGTCGAAAAGACCTGAAGCTTTCCTGTGAACCAGTCTCCAAATTATTGATTTCTTCTGCCACAGCTCCCTTGGAGTCTGTGGCTTTTTCATGTCTTGGCAAAATAAAATTTTGATAAAAAAGAAAGTATGCATTACCGTCCGCTTAAACTTTCCAATTTGGCGAAGAACGAGCGATGAAAAAGATGCTCCAAAAGAAGCCGTGTTAAATGGTATTTGGAAGGTACTACCCGTTAAGAAAGTATAAAAAGCATAAACTAACAAAGGAAATTTACATGGTTACACCTAATGGAACAAATGGTCAGAAGGATAATCTTTGGAGAAAGCCAAGTTATCAAGCGTATCAAATTTTGCACCTTGCATTTACCGTAGCACCGTTAGTGGCGGGGTTAGACAAATTTTTTAATTTTTTAACACAATGGACGCAGTATTTGTCAGCACCTTTTGATGTGTTTGGCAATCCAAGCATCACGATGATGGTGGTTGGAGTAACAGAAATTGTTGTTGGGATTGGCGTTTGGTTTAAGCCTAAAGTGTTTTCTTATATCGTAGCGTTGTGGCTGTTAGCGATCATTATCAATTTATTGCTTCTACGCAGCTTCTACGACGTAGCATTAAGAGATTTGGGTCTTATGTTAGGAGCGCTAGCCTTAGCCCGCTTAAGTACGAAATACGATAGAGTTTGATTTTCCTGTTTCTCTGAAAATAGCTGATTTGTGACAGCCCAGGCCGTGGACTGGGCTGTCAAAAAGCACCGACTTCTTGACAGCGAAATTGAATCTATATTTCTTCCAGAAAACAACGATTTTTGTCAGCCCTGTCGGGACGGTCTGGCTACCTTAAATTCGTTGTTTTGTTTACCTCGATCTAATCACTGTTTTTTCAGAAAAGAGAGTGATCATCGCTTTATTAAAAGCTGGGAGATCTTCGGGTTTGCGGCTTGTCACTAGATTATCGTCTACAACCACTTGTTGATCGACCCAATTGGCACCTGCATTGATGAGGTCGACTTGAATAGAAGGCCATGACGTGAGTGTTTTTCCTTTGACACCTTTAGCATTGATGAGTATCCACGGACCATGGCAGATGGAAGCGATTGGTTTTCCTTCTTTAATGAAATGCTTTACGAATTCAACTGCTGCTGGAGTCATGCGTAGGGTATCAGGATTTGCAACGCCACCTGGTAAAAGAAGAGCATCGAATTCATCGGCTTTTGCTTGGCTAAGTTCTTTGTCGACAGGAAATTCATCGCCCCAATTTTTAGCACTCCAACCCTTTACTTTGCCTTTGATGGGGGAAATAATGAATGTCTTTGCTCCGGCTTGTTCTAATGCTTTTTTGGGTTCTACCATTTCGGATTGTTCAAAGCCATGAGCAACGAGGATAGCGACCTTTAAGCCTTTTAATGAATTTTCCATCGTTTCTTCCTTAAGTTTATGATTTGAGGCAAAACCAGAAAAAGCCCTAATGCAAGGCTTTAGCATATTGCATTTCCATATAATAAATATTTTGAATCGTGTCAATTCATGAAATTTTCCATCGAAGCTGGCATTTTACAATGAAAAAAATACCATTTGCGTTGGCATTTTTCATCAAGGACCTGTCCTTATGGATAAGGACAGGTCTTTGATCTAAATTTACAAGATCCAAATATTTAACGAAAAGGTAAGCTAGCGAAAGTAAGGTATATTCAGGTGGATGATGAAAATTTCGAAAGAGAGTTTTTTTTCTGTTGGTTCAGAATTAAAGATATCCAAAGAGCAGGTCGAACGGTATTGGTCGCAACTAGAACAGCGAGGTGAGAGAGAATCGACACCTTTTGCGAAAGCTCTCTTTTATTTTGGAGCGATGATCATCATTGCAGGAATGACGTGGCTCATGGATTTGGGTTGGGAGCGCTTTGGAGGGGGAGGCATCTTTCTTATCGCAACAATTTATGCGCTACTCTTCACATGGATGGGTAACGTTCTTTGGGAGAAAAAAGGTTTAAGGATACCTGCAGGCTTGCTTGTAACGATTGCGCTTTGCATGGTGCCTTTGGCCGTATATGGATTACAGGTCTATTTTAATTTTTGGCCAGATCCAGAGGGGGAAACGTATGCAACATTTTACCGCTTAGTCAATGGTAACTGGATTATTATGGAGCTTGCAACAATTGTTGTGGGACTATTGTTGCTGTATTTTTTTCGATTTCCTTTCTTGACTGTACCGATATATGTTGCGGTTTGGTTTTTGACGATGGACATTGCTACGGTACTCTTTGGTGTGGATGTGACCTGGAAGCAACGTAGCTGGATCTCCGTTATTGTGGGAGGCATTTTGCTTGCTTTTGGCTTTATTGCAGATCGAAAAAAGAGATTCGATTATGGCTTCTGGGCATTTCTATTTGGAACAGTATCTTTTTGGGGAGGTCTGGGGGGACTTATTGTGGATAAAAACGAGTTAGTATTCTTCGTTTATTCCCTTATCAATCTATCGATGATGGGAGCAGCGATTCTTTTGAGACGAAATGTGTTGATGGTTTTTGGGGCGATCGGTGTGTTTTTATATCTCGCTCATTTAGCACATAATATTTTTGCCGACTCTATAGCATTTCCTTTTGCTTTGACAGCGATTGGGCTAGGAGTTATTAGTTTGGGTATTCTTTATCAGAAAAATTTAGAGTGGATCGAGAAAAACATTCTCATGCTATTACCTGAGAAGCTCCGATCTTTTTTAGATTAATTTACAACAATATGGAAATTGTATGAAGTATTATTTAGTTGATGGAAAGGGAATTGATACACTTCAGCTACTTGAAAAATCTTCTCCAAGTAATCTTAATGAAAATGATGTTTTAGTCGATGTACAGGCATGGTCGCTAAATTACCGTGATTTGATGGTTGCAAAGGGACAGTATCGATCTCTAGATCTAATGCTGCCTCCATTTATTCCAGTTTCCGACATGGCAGGTATTGTAAAGAGTGTTGGTAAGAATGTGACAGAGTTTAAATCGGGCGATCGCGTTTTAAATGCCCCTTTTAGGCACTATCCTGCAGGAACTTTGCGTTCAAGTTGGGCGCGTACATTTGTAGGTGGCATGGGTGTAGATGGTGTTTTAGCAGAACAGGTGGCTTATCCAGCGGATGCCCTTGTGAAAATTCCGGAATACTTGGATTTTAAAGAAGCAGCGACATTTACAATTGCTGGACTTACTGCTTGGTCTGCGCTGGTAACGCACGGACGGACATTACCTGGTGAATGGGTTCTGTTACATGGTACTGGGGGTGTTTCTATTTTTGCTGCGCAGTTGGCTCATGCGATCGGTGCAAGAACAATTATGACGACATCTTCGGATGAAAAAGCAGATTTTGTAAAAAAGACATTTGGAGTCACAGCTACAGTGAATTATCGCGATGCGAATTGGGCAGACCAAGTTAAAGAAATTACCCAAGGTGCTGGTGTCGATGTCGTTGTAGACACAGCTGGGGGCGATGTATTAGCTCAAACATTGGCTATTTGTAATTATGGAGCCCGTGTAGGAGTGATTGGTGTTCTTTCAGGACAGGACAGTACGATTCACATTCGAGATCTATTGACGCATCAAGTGCAGATACGTGGGATTTATATGGAGTCGACACAGGAGTTAAGAGCTCTCATGCGTGCTGTGGAGGTACTAAAGCTTAAGCCGGTTATTGATAAAGCGTTTCCGTTTACTCAAGCAAAAGAGGCGTATCGTTATTTAGAGTCTCAGAAGCATGTGGGAAAGGTAGTAATTACCTTATAATGTTGAAGAGTTTTTCACAAAGTCAACGTTAGAATTTTTTTATGTTGATTGATTTGAAAAGTATTAAACTCTTATTCCTTTTTGGAGTGCGGTGCCTTGGCACCGCTTTCATAGGGCGGCTTGACGAACCCATCTAAGAATACTTTTGTACAACTTACAACACATAACCTAAGTAACATCGGCAAGCCGATGTTTATGAAAGCGGTGCCAAGGCCTTACAGTTGGACACATCTACGGGCCACGACAATATGGTAGCCAGACCGTCCCGGTCTGGTCGTTCTTTTTACCAGGCCGGGACGGCCTGGCTACCTTATCGACAAAGTCTCCCAAGGCAAAGTTGTGTCCTCCCAAAATAGCATGTGGGGCCTTGATCGCCTTCGCAGGATGTGCAGGATAGTGCGTTTTATGGTTTACAGATACTTCTAGATAAGAAAATGACTGTCGCCACTTTGTGGCTCAGATCCTAGGGGAGCATTCACCATGGGTTCACTTGCTTCGCTCGATCACCCATGGCTAACCTCTATCGCCACTGGAGTGGCTTATTAACCGCTTTGCGGTTAGGTGAATTATGCAATTGTCTCAATTCGTCCAATCAGTCCATTGTCCATTTTATTTTAAGCGACTATTGAGACATGAGAGATAAGGACTATACTTTTTTCCATTCTTCTTCTTTAAATCCGAGTAGACCGAAATCTTTTCCGATCAGAAAAGGACGTTTTACAAGCATGCCATGGGTGCTTAACAGGGTTAGAGCGTCCTCTTCAGTAAGGTTAGGCAATTTTTCGGCTAACTGCATTTCTCTGTAAAGTTGTCCGGAGACATTGAACAATTTTTTCAGATTTCCATTTTGAAATTGAAGCATCCTTTTCAAAACATCTACAGAGGGCGGTTTAACAGTGATTTCTTTTTGAATGAACGAGATATTGTTTTGTTTTAAAAAGGTTAAAGCTTCTTTGCAAGTTGAGCAGTTGCTGTAGAGATACACGGTGATGGTCGGTTGTTTCACAGCTTTCCTAAGAAGGTTTAACAAAGATTCCTAAAAAACCATACTGTCTGATTTTTTCTTCGGGACTCCATTGATAGTAGATTTGCAATCCCTCTTCCATCGTTTTTGTGCCTGGTAAGGCTTTTTCAAGGGTGACATCTTCCAGGTATTCCTCGATAGATTGATATTCTCTGATTTCGGTAACATCTGCAAGAAAGGACTCTTGGCCATTGCTAAAGTTGATTTTGTCACCTACTTGAATTCTCTGATAAGTGTGCGTCTTCTTGCGTCCTTCGACTGGCTTGATGCCTTGACGGATATAAGAAAACCAAGGGTCATCGCAATGGATATTAAAAGTTGTCATGTTCTCATCTAGTGAAAGAGGTTTTTATTGTGGAATGATATCAATCGGGGGATAGTTCTGCCAGCCAATTAAGTCAAAGTGCCACCATTCAAAGGAACAGCCTTTGAAACCATGTTTTTTCATGATCTCTTGCAACAGTTCACGATTCTTGATCGCTTCGTAAGATGCTCCCATAAAGTCGCGATGAGCTTTTTCGCTAAAGTCATCAAAATCGGAAGGCATTGGTAATTCTTGCCCATCCTTCGTGATCAAAGTTACATCAACGGCTGTTCCTCTGGTGTGTCTTCCACCTTTTCTTGGATCGCTCACATAACGTTCATCGGGAACTAGTTCCCAAAACTTCCATTGAGCAGCGATAGGACGAAATCCATCCCACACTTTTAAAGCTAATCCCATTGTTTCCAATTCGACTTGCACTTCACGAAGACGGAGAGCGGTTACTTCAAGCAGTAAGCACCTGTTGAAATTGTATACAATTTGACCTGTAAAATTGTCTGCAGTGGCATATTTGAGATCAATTTGAATGTTTGGAATAAACACTTGAATGTCCACAAGTTCAGAAGCCATGGAATCGGTTCCTTGTAGGTGAGATGGCATTAGTCCAATTAATGTAGTTATCATAAGGAACAGAAGTGGTCGCAAAAACATTGAAGTGCTCCTTGTAAAAAACCGTTCATGAAAAAGCTAAGACATCTTGGACTGAAAAACAGAATCAAAGCAATAAAAATTTAGTAGAAAAAAATCTATTTTCGTGACATAAAATTATTTTATGCTGAGAATAACCTACAAATAAAAAGCGCAATGGATGTTTATGAAAAAAACCTTCCTGACCATGATGACAATCACTCTTTGCTTATGTTCTTCTACATTTGCAGATTGTAGTGACGACTACAACCATTTTTACGCAAAAGTGCTTGGCGGAGCCCACTTTTTACATACGGAAAGTAATGGAGAGATTCAACCAAGTTTTCATCCTGGATATATTGTTGGTGGAGCTTTAGGTTATCAGTTGTGTTATGGTTTGAATTTGGAGGCTGAATACGCCTTTCGACGAAATAACATGAGTAAGATTCATTTTTTTGGACAGGATTTTAAAAATCGGGGATCTTTCCAATCTTCTTCTTACATGGCTAATCTGATTGGGAATTTGTCCATCTGTGAATGTTTTCAGCCTTTTTTGGGATTGGGAATAGGATATGATGTTCAGCAATTTCATACCCGTGAAGCAGGGTTTGAGATTGTTAACGACAAGAAGGGATTTGCCTGGCAGCTAATGTTAGGAATAAATTATCCATATTTCTGTAATACAGATGTTGCTTTGGAGTATAGATTTCACAAGGGACCTCTGCATAATTTTTACAGCCATGCGATCGCTGTCAGTTTTGCCTATAAATTTCAATGCTTTTAAGGATATTCTGCGATGACAAAAAAACTTAAAACACTCTCTTTATTTTTATTACTTCTTACGGCACCGCTGCAAATTTATTCGTATGAAGATAAATTTGAGAGGTGGCTTGTAAAAACCACTGAAAAACTCAATGAAAAGGGAAAAGTGGTCCACACAGCTTTGGGAGATGTCCAAGTTGTGATAAAGGGAAAAGGTCCCGTTGTGGTCGCTCTACACGGTGGTTTTGGAGGCTGGGACCAAGGGGAATTGGTTGCTTCAAACATACAGAAGCAAGGGTTCCAGGTCATCATCCCTTCTCGCGTGGGATATTTAGCTACACCTATTGCGACGAATCCACTTCTTTTAGAAGAAACTACCCCTGCTCAGCAAGCCGATCAATTGGTTGCGCTTCTTGATGCCTTAGAGATACCTAAGGTGATTGTTCTTGGGTTCTCAGCTGGAGCTCCAGTTGCTTACGAGTTTGGTTTAAGGCATCCTGATCGTACAAATGCTGTTGTTCTTGAATGCATTGGTGCCAATCCGGATGAAGATGGATTCTTCTACGCTGCTCTCGGGGCTATTCTAGCATCAGAAACAGAAAGTGTTGATTACACCACATATTTACTGCATATCTCTCTGAAAAAGGACTATTATTCTGCGGCTGTAGAATTTTTACCTGCGGATACTTCATTGACAGGAAGCGCTCTTGAAGATAGAAATCATTATGTACTCCATCACCTCAGTCAATACAACTTTCTAAGAGAAATGCTAAAAGCCACAATTCCTATTTCACCAAGACTGCTTGGGACATTGAATGATTTCATTGGAGTGCCTTACTGGACAGATACTTACACGCCTCCCACACCAGTACAATATTCTCTGCCCACATTGATTATACAGGCGATTAATGACAGTAACGGGTATTACCCAACAGCTCAGTCTGTACATGCAGGTCTACCCACGTCACAATTGATTTCAGTGAAAGAAAGTGGTCATTTTATTTGGCTGGGGCCTAATACCAAAAAGTGGGAAAAGCAGCTGTTTGACTTTTTAAAGGCTCATGGACATTGAACGTGCCATTTGCGCAAACGAGCACAAAACGCAGCAAGCTCTTGGCGCAGTCCTAGCGTCTTTTGGGTATACTGTTGCTGCAGCTGTTGATATTCCTTCCTGCCTTCTTCTGTTTCGATGCGGATAGGGGCATATCCTTGTTCCTGTAAGTCGTAGGGGCTTGCACGCATATCTAGTTCACGCCCTTCCACAGCAAGTAGAAAGGTTTTTGCAATAAAATCGGAACCTATCCAGGGCCATAATTTGGTCGCCCACTTGTAAAGGTCCATATTGGCGTGTAAACACCCTGCCTGTTCATTGTGAAGGCGATTTTCCTGTGAGGGTTTAAATAAGTTGAGCGGTTCGGCTTGAGGGGTAAAAAATCGATAGGCGTCGTAGTGAGTGCAGCAGAGGTTTTGACTTTCAACAAAACGGGTTAAATCATCAGTGGATAAGCGTAGGCGATAGTCGACGTGTCGGATTTCCTCATGTGATAGTCGGTATACCATCGCCCATTCATGCAATCCAAAGCATCCAAAACGAGGCGGTCGTTCTAAAATGGCATTGCACAACTCTTCAATAAAGATAATCGACGCTAGGGTTTGCTCTTTTAGAAATTTGGGATTTAATCGCAATGTATTGTGATGTTTTTCAAACCAATAAGTGCCAAAAGCTGTTTCTTCCTCCTCCTGAAGGCATAAAGCCTCTTCAAAGGAAGGGATCCATTGCTTTAATTTTGCGGGAGAAAAGCTATAGTAAGTGAAAAGAAAATCGTAGACTGGGTGCTTTTGTCCAAGCGCACGACGATGTAAAAAAGCATCTGCCATAGGACTGACAAGTGCCTTATGCGTATTTTCTCGGTGTTTCCATTCTTCTAGTGATAAAACTTTCATAATATAGACTAAGAATAACGATATGCAAATTTGCCTTCAAATTTTTTTCTGAAAATTGTGCTCGCCTCAAACCTGAAAAAAAGTGGAAAATAAAAAGGCAAAAGAGTTATTAGAAAAACGTTATGTGCTATATTCATTAGGAAACCAAAAAAAATGGAGAAACAATGTTTAACTTATTCAGCAAGATGCGTCTTGCAACCTCAGTAGCGCTTTTGACAGTAAGCACCTCAGTAGTGGCATGGGATGACTGCTGTGACCCATGTGACACTAGCAGAACGTACATCGGAGTCTTCGGTGGAGGCTTGTGGTCAGATTCTACTAGAATCACTCAAATGGGAACTGCATTCTTTCCAGAAGGCACTCCTGTATTTGGACCTTTAGACATAGTAGCTGAAGGGCGCACAAAGAAAAAATCAACAGGATTTGCTGGTGTGCAACTTGGTTACGAGTGGTCACAAACTCCATGCTTTGGCTCTTGCTCCGGTTGGACAATAGCTCCTGCATTTGAAATAGAAGCTTTTTTCTTTAGAAAGAAAATCTCAGCACACCTTGTCAATGATCCAGGAATAACTAGATTGACAGAGCATGACTTTGAAGATTCTTTCAAAATGAAAGCTGGTGTCCTTATGGTTAACGCATTAGTTTCGTTTAACAGTTCCTGCATGTATGGATTTACTCCATATGTTGGGGGCGGTATAGGTGCGGCACGTATATCCCTTAAGGATGCAGACTCTTTACAAGTATCTCCACCAGAGCCAGGAATTAACCATTTTAATTCTAGACGTGACGATTCTTGCTGGGCGTTTGCTGCACAAGCAAAAGCTGGACTTCGCTATAATTTTTGCGGCGGCTGGCATGTTTTTGGAGAATACCGTTATCTATTTGTAGATAACAGCAATTACGTTTTTGGATCGACAGTGTATCCAGCACACGTACCAACTTCTCCATGGAATGTTAAACTGCACAATACCAACCACAATGCATTTGTAGCTGGTATTCAGTTCGACCTATAACAAGTAGTGAAGTAGGTCTAATAACCTGAGTTTAAAGTGTTTGCCCGTTAATTAACGTGAAAGGGTAAAAACTTCAAAACTCAGGTTAGTTTTTTTTTTCCATTCATTGTTTGGATATTTTAATTCTAATCAATCGGTTTCATGAACATAGAAAAACTCTTAACTGTTTACTATAGTTCTTGAAATATATTTGTACCGAATTCCCCAGGGCGCGATTTCCATTCAAAATGTTCAATAAGGATTAGCTTTCCTTCGTCATTTTTAGATAGTTGACAAGAAGATAAGCCATTATCTAACTTGCCATCGAGTTGCATTTGACAGTAACTGAATTCCAATTGATTTTGTGCAGACAATTTCCCTATCAAAAATCCTTTGAGAATTTTCCCTCCTTGATATTCAGCTGAAACAACGTTTTCTTTTTGAGAGAAGAAGAATATTGTATCTTGATTCACAACACCGTTGACAGCCGTCTTCACTACATTCATTTTAACGCCATCAAGACTAAATTGATCAACTTGATCAACAGCAACTAGCTGTGACGTAAATATAAAAAATGGAAATACAAACTTTAGCATTATTTTTTGAAGGATGTGAAACATAAGTAGCCTCGCTTTATTCATTTTTTAATTGTTGGCTTTTTATAGACGATTTTCCAAATCTCAACACTATGATCTGGTGGCCTATAAAGTAATCTTATTTTCTTAGGCTCTCCTATTAATTGGCCGGCTTTCAAAAGCAAATCTTCTAGACTATATTTTGAAAACCCCTTACCTGCAATTGTTATTCTCAATGAATTTAGAGGTGTCTTGGAATTATCGGAATAGGTACGGAATCGTTGAAACGTGAGTTCCCGTCCTAAATTCATTTCAAAGAATGCCTGCAATTCTTCTCGATTAACCCTATTGCCAAACTTCGCTTCTAAACTTATGATAACAGCTTTTCCTTGGGGCTGTAGCAAACACGCTTCATAAATAAGGGCTGCTATGGGATCATTGTCATATGTGAAAGCTCCGTAAATATCCGTTAAGAGGTGAGCGCTTTTTTTAAAATTATTATAGACCGAACGATCTCGTGGAATTTCAGCAAAAACGGATTCAATTCCCTTTAAAACATCGATTTTATGAGCATTCACACCAATGAGATGAGCGTTGTAAAGTTTCTGAGTCTCACTCATAGCTTTGCCTGTTCTACATCCAATGTCTATCCAGGTTTTTCCAAGGGATAATTCTTTGTGAAAATCGACGCAAGTATATTTGGCATAGGTTGCTAAATCTCGCTCTCTTGGCCATGTGGGAATATTGGCAGTAGTTTTAACCGGGGCTTTTTTGTTTAATTTTCCTGATTTATTCATGAATTCTTTAGACAACATTGCATTTGCATTCCATTTCGTAGGCAAAAGTTGCTCGCATATTGGATAGAGGTAACTTCAGTTCACGGAATTTTGCCATCATAAGTTCTCCATAATTCTGACGAACCACTTTACAAGAAGATAGATTTAACAACGAGACAGTATCATTGATGGTATCTTCTGAAGAACCTTCAATTTCAATAAAAAAACCAATGAACGGTAATTTATCTAAAACAATTTCACAATCATTATAAATGAATGTCCATCTCTCTTTTTCTGCCGCTTCGTTTGGGTTTAGTCCCTGATTAAGTAACTGTTCATGAACCTTTTCCCCTTCTGCTGAGATAAATTCCAGTTCAATTCTATTGGTTATGCCACTGGACAACTCTACGCGGGGGCTTTTAAGAGCAATGGTTTGCTTCTTTCCATAAGAACGTATCCGTATGACCAAATCTTGTTTTTTAAGCTGTCCATCAGGTGTGTCATAATATTCATCAAGTTGCAAAATATGAGATATTGGTGGACCAAATAAGTTATTACAAGAGGTATGTATTGTTTGAAAAAGCTCTTCAGAGCTAATTTGAATTTTTATTTCCAATTCATTTAATTTCATAAGTTTTTCCTGAGGATGATGAGGAAATGAATTTTGGATGGAATAATGATCAAAAGCAACAAAAAGTTTACACATTTAGGGACTGTAGGGAACTTTAGCAACTTAAGAGACATTAGGAAAAAAGAAAAACAGATATGTCACGGCTACTTGTGAGGATACTACAGATGGAAATTGTGTCCAGAGGGCTTTGCCCTTTGGTGGGGGATTATTAAGGGGGCAAAGCCCCCTTAATTGCCGATGACCGGACTCGAACCAGCACCTTGTTGCCAAGAGTAGATTTTGAGTCTACCGCGTCTACCATTCCGCCACATCGGCTTAGGACAGCAAGATTCTAGAGAATAGGCACATTTTAAGAAAGGAGAATTTGATTGCTAATGTCTTAGGTAGTTGTGGTTGGCTTTGTCCCATGTGTAGATCACCTTTTCCTTAGTGTCCTCATCAAAGCGTACCTGAATGCTCAAATAGGGATAGGGATGGCGATTGTCGAAATTGCGTCCTTCTTTCTTGTTGAATATTTTGACAAAGATCTCCTTGTTATACCATGGAGACATTGCTGTAGTGACATCTTCTTTCTCATAGCGTTGAAAGTCGACATACTCCTTTTTCATTTGATACTTAGATGTCTTCTTATAGTACTCCTGAAGGAGTTTTAGAATGCGCTCCGGCTGATTTTCCAAGCCCTGTACATAAAAAGAGACTTCGGCACCAACCATGTGTTTGGAGAAACGATTTCCAGGGGTGGGGTCAACGTATGAATTGTGTTCTGGGCAGCGATGACCGCTAGTAATCACGACGCGCTTTTCGGTCTGCGCTTGGATGTAGTTGAGCAGATCGATGAAAATGGGATAAATGAACTCCTTACCACCACGTAGAGGGAGGCTATGCTTATCTGATCCCCCACAGTCATAGTAGCGCACCATTTCATCTTTTTCTTGAACGATGCGTGCCGGATTCAAATTACTGCCTTTGCAGCGAAAAAACTCTTTCGTTATCTTCAGGTAATTTTTTGAAGAGCCTTTTTCCCATGGATATGGAGAAGGTGTTTGAGGTTGCGGTGGAGCAATTTTAAAAAACGATTCCTCATGTGTGCGGTAGACATATTCTCCTTTTTGGTGTTGCCCTCCAAAACCAGAAGAGGTATCCTCAGAGGAGCAAGAAAGCAATCCGCCAATTGCTGTTATGGCGATGAAAAGGCGAAACATGAAAAATCCTAATAGCTCATTGCGTGATGTGATGAGTGTTATAGATGAGAAGTAGCATATGGATTGGGCGCATGATTATCAACTGTTTCTATTTGATTTCGATGGATTACTAGTTAATTCTGAAGAAATTCATTACTTAGCCTATAAGCGTATGTGTGCTGCAAGAGGTGTGAATTTCGATTGGGATTTTAATCGCTATTGTCAAGCCGCCCATTACGAAGCCGATGCGTTGCGCATTCAACTTTATGAACAGTATCCCGAGCTTCATCAACAAGAACCTAATTGGGATGTCCTTTATCAGGAAAAGAAGGAGCAGTTAAAAAAACTGTTTCATGAAGGTGCTGTCCAATTAATGCCCGGTGCAGAGCAGTTGTTGCACTACTTAAAAAAACATCAAATTAGAACATGTGTTGTCACACACTCGGCTGATGACTTAGTCTCAATCATTCGCAAACAAAATCCTATTCTCAATACAATTCCTAACTGGGTAACGCGTGAGCAATACACAAAGCCAAAACCTAATTCAGAATGCTATTTGAAGGCGATTGAAATGTTGGCTGCTCCAACGGATCGCGTCATCGGGTTTGAGGATACTCCAAGGGGGATTCGTGCTCTGATGGGGACGCGTGCGCAGCCTTGTTTAGTGTGTCGTGCGGCTTATCCAGAAATTGCCGAATTTTTGAAGCAGGGTGTTAAGCATTATCCTTCTCTTGCGGATCTTCCTTTAGGAAAGGGTAATTTACATTCATGAGAAAAAGTCCGTGAGGTGGAGCTGCTGGGCCTGCTTGCTTGCGATCGCGGACTTCAAATAGACGTGGAATATCGTGGAGAGGCCGTTTTCCTATGCCGACCTCTACAATCGTTCCCACAATATTTCTTACCATTTTGTATAAAAAGCCGTCGGCTGTGAATGCCAAACAGACGCCACCATCCTCATCAAACAGATCGATCTTCTGCAACGTGCGCACAGGGTTTCGTGCTGCACATCCAACGTGCGCTTCATTGGCGAATGAAGTAAAATCACGCGTACCCACAAATAGTTGTGAAGCGTCTTTCAAAAGGTCAACATTGCATTTTTCATGCAGATGCCAGCTGTGGAATCGTTTAAAAGGACTATGTATCTTATCTAAGTAAATATGGTAGTGATACGTTTTATCAATCGCAGAACATTGTGCATGGAATGAAAGAGGAACTTGTTCTATATGCATAATGCGAATGTCTCTAGGAAGGATGCCGTTGAGGGATCCCAAAAAGCGGTAGAGATCAACGTTTTTATCACTAATAAAATGCGCTATCTGCCCCATCGCGTGGACTCCGGCATCCGTTCGACCTGATCCTATGAGTGTAATTTCTTGGCGCAAAATCGTTTGAATAGCCTTCTGGATAAGCTCTTGAATGGATATCGCATTAGGCTGGATTTGCCATCCACTGTACTGTGTGCCATCGTAGGCGATTGTGAGTTTGTAGTTGAACCGATCGTTTGTCATTTTCTTAAAAAACTCTTAGCGACAGCAAGGTCTTCCGGCGTCGTGACTTTAAGGTTGTTGTAAGATCCCTCAACTAGTTTGACTGGGTGGCCTAAGAGTTCGACGATGGAGACATCGTCGGTGACGTCGATTTGATGCTTAAGAATATGCTCGAAGCCGCTTTTTAGAAGATCGGTTTTGATCACTTGTGGAGTTTGAATTTCCCAATATTTGCTCCGATCTGGAGTCGTTGTCACAAGTTGTGAAGAGCAACATTCTTTAATCGTGAATTTAATTGGCATGCCTACTGTTGCGGCTCCATGTTCCTGGGCAGCGGTGAGGGCGCGTGTGACAAGGGTGACATCGATCAATGGGCGCGCAGAGTCGTGGATGCACACATAGTCAGAGGGAAGTGAAATCTGCTGTAATCCGTTGTAGACAGAATCTTGACGACGACGACCTGGTTCAGCAAAATGAATCGTTGCTTTGTTGGCATAGGGAGAGAAAAGGTGTCGGAATTCTTTTGCACAAACAATCACGATTTCAGAAAACTCGGACATCGACAAAAAAACCTCTAGGCTATGCAGTGCGAGTACTTTTCCTTTAAGCGGTAAAAATTGCTTAGGAGTAGTAGAGCGCATACGCGTTCCCGTTCCACCTGCTAATAGGATTAATGCTGTTTTCATGATTGTGCCTCCAGAGTAAAAAGCGACAGTTCTGGAA
>JACDHD010000052.1 GCA_013821265.1 Parachlamydiaceae bacterium
TTTTATGAATTCTGACACTACAAATTCATTTTCGCAAAGGCGGACCTTCTTTTGTCTCGTAGGTGTTTTGAAAATAAAATTATCAATATTATGATTTTATGATTTGATGGGTGAACTTGGGACAGAGACACAGAGGAGCACAGAGAGCAAAAGGGCAAAGGGAGAAGGGCTCACAAGTAACTGAGTGGGAGAATTAAGAGTTGAGAAGAAAGAGAAAGGAAAAAAGAAAGAAATTGTAAAAAGGAAAGAAGGAAAAAGACCAATCAATGTTTATAGATTAAATCGACGAATTCCATCTTTCAACACTAAAATTGATCAATCCCTTTCCTCTTCCAAGTAGTTTTAAATATCCTTTTCCGCTTCCTCCCCTTCTTCCTCTTTTCTTTTTCTTTCTTAATCCTCCCACTCAGTAACCTTGCGAACCTTACTCCTTTTGCCATTTCGCTCTGTGCTCCTCTGTGTCTCGGTGTCTCAGTGGTAAAAATCAAATCGAATCTTGTTTCTCCCTATCCCTTACCCTCCTTGCGAACCTTACTCCTTTTGCCATTTCGCTCTATGTGGTGGTAAAATCAAATCGAATCCTGTTTAACTTTCGAATTGATGTAAAATCCCATTCCCGCCATCCTTATTGTCTCATTCACCGAAAGTTTAGGAGTCAACCCCAATGGATTCAACCGCTATCGAATCCCAGCAAATCGATGCAACAGCAAAAATCGCCTCTCCAATGATGCTACAATGGCAAGCGTGCAAGCAAGCCGCTGGCGATGCCCTCCTTCTCTTCCGCATGGGCGATTTCTACGAAGCGTTTCATGAAGATGCCGCTACTGTGGCTCAAGAACTCGATTTGACTTTGACCAAACGCCAAGATATCCCTATGAGTGGCATGCCGCACCACTCCAGTGAAGCATATATCGACAAACTGGTCAGCAAAGGCTACCGCGTCGCCATCGCCGAACAAACAGAAGATCCCAAAAAAGCCAAAGGTCTAGTGAAACGTGAAGTGGTCCGTGTGATCACTCCAGGTACCCTCATGACCTCATCTCTGCTATCTGACAAAACAAACAACTTTATAGCTGCTGTCAGCCGCGTAGGATCGATCTTTGGACTGGCTGTCCTAGATCTCACCACTGCAGACTTTCGCGTCTCCGAATTTGATAATGAGCAAGAACTGTTAAACGAAATCTTCCGTCTTCATCCTTCCGAATTTCTCACTTCTGTCAAATTTAAAGACAAGCACCCCGCCCTTTTTACTGAGATCAAGCAAAATTACGATTGTTTAGTCAACACCTACGAAGATTGGCATTTCGAACATCAAGTGGCTCACGACTTCCTCACAGCACACTTTGGAGTCCACAATCTCGACGGCTTCGGACTCAGAGGAATGCTCACAGGCATCAATGCCGCAGGTGGCCTCCTGCACTACCTACAGGAAATTTTGTGCCTCCCCATCAATCATATACAGGAAGTGCGCACCTATTCCACAGCACAGTACATGTCCCTTGATCGCAACACACAGCGCAATTTAGAGCTTACGGAACCCCTCCACGAAAGCAGTCGCAAGCACACTCTTTTAAAATTGCTTGATCGCACTAAGACTCCAATGGGAGCACGCTTAATGCGTCAATGGATCAAACAACCTCTCCTTTCAGTGTCTGACATCCAACAGCGCCAGGATGCCGTTGAGGCTTTTTACCTGCATCCAATGGCTTCCGAGCAATTAGATCAGCTTTTGCATCAAGTGCGAGATATCGAACGCCTCATGATTCGTATCTGTTCTGCATGCGCTTCTCCGCGCGATCTCGTCGCTTTGCGCCTCTCGTTTGATCCTATCGGACGCATCAAAGAAATGTTAAAAACACTTCCGCAGACAGCTCTCATCTGGCAGGAAGAGCAAAAGCTCGACAGCCTTCCGGACATGAACACACGCATAGCTCGAGCCATTATTGACGAACCCCCTCTACGCATCAGCGACGGCAACATCATCCGCGACGGCTACAACAAAGAACTCGACGAACTGCGCGCCATCGGACGCGATAGTCAAACATGGCTAGCGAACTACCAAACAAAATTGCGTGAAGAGACAGGCATCAAAACGATGAAGGTCGGATTCAATCGCCTCTCCGGCTACTTTATAGAGGTTAGCAAGGGGCAAGCCGACCGCATGCCAGACACTTTTGTGCGCCGTCAAACGCTTACCAATGCCGAGCGTTTTATTACTCCAGAATTAAAAGACTATGAATCCAAGATGCTCACGGCTGAAGATCGCATCTCTGCGATCGAAAACGAACTGTTTATTGCCCTACGCGATGAAATCGCACAGTACGCTCCACAGGTGATGCGCATCGCCCAGGCTCTCGCTCGAATCGATTGTTTGCGTTCTCTTGGGGATGTGGCGCGTCAGCACCACTACAACCGTCCTGTTGTCGACGATAGTACCTTGCTCACGATTACTGAGGGACGCCATCCAATCATCGAAGCCTCCAATGGAACCGAAAAGTTCATTCCAAATGACACCCTGTTAGATGCACAAGATAATCGCTTGTTTATCATTACAGGACCCAACATGGCGGGAAAGTCGACCTACATTCGGCAAGTGGCCCTCATTGCCATTATGGCGCAGATGGGCTCGTTTGTTCCTGCACAGTCAGCCCATATCGGCGTTCTCGATAAGGTGTTTACGCGTATTGGAGCCAGTGATGATCTCGCAAGAGGCCAATCGACGTTTATGGTAGAGATGACAGAAACCGCCAATATTTTAAACAATGCGACTTCAAGATCTTTAGTGATTTTAGATGAAATTGGTCGCGGCACAAGTACGTATGATGGCATTTCGATCGCTTGGGCTGTTGCAGAGCAGCTGCTTTTAGCTGAGGAGAGAACACCTAAAACGTTATTTGCAACGCACTATTGGGAACTTACGAAGCTTGAAGGGAAAATTCCCGGAGCAATCAATTACAACATTGCCGTTCATGAAAGTCCTGACAACATCGTCTTTCTACGCAAGATCGTGCGTGGTGGTACAGATAAAAGTTATGGAATTCATGTGGCACGTCTTGCAGGCCTACCAGCGACAGTTATCTTGCGTGCAAAGGAACTGCTTGTGCATCTTGAAGAAAATGCCAATCGCAAAACGGCTTTTGAACCGTCACGCCCTAAACGACAACCTCCGCGTTTAAAGCCGATATGCAATGAGGTGCAGTTAACTTTTTTCTAAATGCTGAGTTATTTCTTTTAAATTGAAGTTTTTTATTGACACTATTTTTTTTACATGGAATAGAAAGAATTGTCACTAACCATCATTTTTAAGGAGATACCATGCAAAAAAAAACAACAGCTGATAAAGCTAAAACAACAAAGAAGACACAAACACAAAAACAATACAGCCCAGCTTCTAGCCGCTCCACAACTTCACGCACTCCAAAGAAGTAATTGAATAGCACAGCAAGGGGCCCTGCCCCTTGACCCCGCAAGAGGATTTGCATCCTCCTGACACCTTTTACTGTGGGGTTTTCTTACCCGTAACATGTTCTCTGTTACGCTCTTCTTCTTTACTACAACTTTCTATCCCCTAATATCTCAAACTTGTGTTTGGTTTATGTTAATGAATAAACTCGAATGTGGTAGGGACGTAACGATTAAGATGAAAAAACTACTTCGCGTGGGCGCAAGCCCATGCGAATGCTGGTATTTAAAAAGCTATGCTTTTTAAATTTTTTGCTAAAAGCACAACATAGAACACGTCACGGCTATACACACCACACACCCACTATAAAAGGTGTCAAGAGGATGCAAATCCTCTTGCGGGGTCAAGGGGCAGAGCCCTTGCGGGGTTAAGGGGCAGAGCCCCTTAAAAGGACGTTGTAAGGAATTGCAAATTTTGATAATCTGGGGGACTAAAACATATCACTATAAGAGCGCCTGTGACCACGACACAGATGTTGTCACGCTATCAGATTAAATCAAACTACAAGCACAGCCTTGTCTTACAATTTGTATTGTCAGAATTAATTACAATTCAGCGCCTTACAAATCATATGGAAAATCTCCTCACCGAAAACACACACGCTAACCTTATCTCCTTTACCTACTGCATGGGTTCTCTCATTGGCTCCTCACAGGCGCATGTGCGCCTCTTTTCTTGGACTCAAGATGGGCACCTTGCTAAACTTAAAAATTACTGCACTCTCCTACGCCACACCACTCCGAGTCCTCATCCAGAATCCGATGTCGCTGCCCACGACACTGCCAACGAAGCGTGGATCCAAGCAATCCAGATCGTCGATCTGCTCCAAGGCACCTCTACAAGCCAAATTCGCAGCGCTTATTTTGCTAAGTTGCGACGTTTCATTCAGCACCTTGCAAAGCTACTCCTCAACCTCATTCAGCCTTACCATGATGATGAAAACTTCATGTTTTTCCTTTTGCGCAACCATGCAGCTCTCAATCTACTCTATAAGCCCGAATTTGTTCTTAGCGTCGTTCAAAAAGCCTTTCCGAAAGGCATTCTCCAATTTCGCCACTTCCTCGTGCAGCGCTATACCGAACGGGGCTTTGCCCATTTGGTTCCAGTCATCGATGAACGTTTGTCCGAGTTAAATTAATCTATGCAAGATCCAACTACTCTATACGTCGAATTGCTGAACCTCATGAAACTCCATCTTGCACAAACGTACCCCTCAGGAACCTGGATCCCCTCTGATCGCAACACGCAATCCTACTTCCGCCAACACGTGACAAAGACTCCCAAAGTGCAGACGCCTAAACCACCGGAGCCTATCCGCACGCCTCCTGCTCCAAAACCAGAAGTTGTGTATGCTCCCCCTGTGAGTGTTCCGGTAAAACCCAAAGAACCTATCGCCCTCATCGAAGAGAAAAGGGCTCCTGAAATCAAAGCGCCTAAAAGCAACAAAATGGAACATCATCCCCTTCCAAGTGCTCCCGATTGTGACTTTAACGACTTCAAGCAGATCATTGCAGACAAATTTCCTCAGTACAAAATCGTGGAACACGCGCCTTGTGACAGTACAGCCAAGCAAAAAAGCAATGCCTGGCAGCAGCCTAAAACAATTCCTGCAGCCGTTGTGCTCTCTTTTGATAGCCAGCCAAAAAATCTGCAGTTCTTACACAATGTTGCCAGAGCGATTAACTTTCATGTTCCTGCTGATGTGATGTCCGCGGCTCAAATTGAGCAAGATATGGGATGGGAAGCATTTTTAAGCGCTCCTTCTCTACGCCTGGTCATCGCCAGCGACGGCTCTCTTCACCACACAACAAAGCTGATGGCACACTACCGCGAATCCTCTAAGCAAGCAAAACACTACCTTGGTCAAATTCCCTTTTGCCCTTTATCCGATCTCTCACTCTATTGCAAAGAACCAAAACTTAAGGCCGCCCTCTGGCTGGCCCTGCGCACAATGATCTAATGGCACACGCAACGTTCCCCAAATACGCTTCCGTCGTCCTAGACCTAGCGATCGATAAAGCTCTAGACTACGGCATTCCCGCCGACATGCTTGCAGAAGCACAGTGCGGAACCCATGTAGAAATACCGGTGAGAGGCCGTCTTTTTCCAGGCTACATAATTGCAATCAAAGATCAGCCCGACTTCTCTCCTGTCAAGCCGATCGCCCGCATTCTCACTAAAGAGCTCATTCCTCCCTCAATTTTTAATCTAGCGCTATGGATGGCAAAGTACTACTGCACTCCCCTGCGCCAAGTTCTCAAAATGATGCTGCCCTCAAGTATCCGGGGCAATATGCAGCACAAACAGCAGCTCTTTGTCATGCGCGCAAAAACGCGCGAAGAGCTCTCTGAACTGTGTGTCTCCCTGCGCAATAAGTCTCCCGCCCAAGCGGCAGTTTTAGATGTAATGTTGCAAGTGTCCAAAGGCATTCTCTTAACTGAACTGCTGGAAAAAACAGGGGGTTCTCGCAGTCCTGTAGATAGCTTAGCAACAAAAGGGGCCTTGCTGGTCGATATCGTGCGCATCGATCGCTCCCCTCTTGTCGATGCGGAATACTTACCCACCAAACCAAAAACACTTAATCCAGATCAGGCAGAAGCTCTTAAAAAAGTCATCGCAAGCTTAGAGCAGCAGCGCTTCGACACCCATCTCCTCTTTGGTATCACTGGCAGCGGAAAAACAGAGGTGTACCTCCAAGCGATCGAAGCCACCCTAAAGCGCGGTAAGGGCGTCATCATGCTTGTGCCTGAAATCGCTTTGACAACGCAAACGATTGAACGCTTTCGTAGTCGATTTGAAGGCCTTATTGCCATTTTACACTACCGTCTGAGCCAAGGCGAACGTTGCGATGAGTGGCACAAAATTCATCGTGGAGAGGCCAGAATTGTCATCGGAGCACGCTCTGCGATTTTTAGCCCCGTCAACAACCTGGGACTGATCATCGTCGATGAAGAGCATGAGACCTCCTACAAGCAAAGCGACGAGATGCCCTGCTACCACGCGCGCGATGTCGCCGTCATGCGTGCCAAACAGGAAAATTGCGCTGTGATTTTAGGAAGTGCCACACCTAGTCTTGAGAGCTACTACAATGCACAAAATGGCAAATATATACTATCGATGCTGCATTCTCGAGCCGATGCAGCGTCATTGCCAAAAGTTACCATCGTCGACATGAAAAAGGAATTTGAAAAAAACAACGGCTACACCAACTTTTCAGGACCTTTAATTGACGGCATTAAAAAGCGGCAAGAGCTCGGCGAGCAATCGCTTCTCTTCCTCAATCGACGCGGATACCACACAACGCTATTTTGTCAGCAATGCAGCAATCCGGTGCGCTGCCGCCACTGCGATGTCGCCCTAACATTCCACCTAGGTGAAAAAGCGCTTTCTTGTCACCTTTGCGGATTCACCATATCGCCTCCACCCACATCTTGTCCTGAATGTCATAGTCCTAATCCGATGAAGTTTCGTGGAGTAGGCACGGAGCAAATTGAAAAGGCTCTACACGCCATTTTGCCAGGCATTCGTACTCTGCGCATCGATGCCGATACAACAAAACATAAAGGTAGCCATCAAAAGCTCTTTAGAGCCTTCGCAACGGGAAAAGCGGATGTTGTCATTGGCACGCAAATGATTGCTAAGGGCCTTCACTTTCCCCAAGTGACTCTGGTCGGAGTCCTAAATAGCGACAGCAGTCTGAACATTCCAGACTTTCGCGCCTCTGAAACGGTGTTTCAGCTGATCACCCAGGTGGCGGGCCGTTCAGGACGCGGAGTCCTCGCCGGAGAGGTCATTGTGCAAACCTGTATGCCAGATAATAGTACCATTTTGCATGCTTCAAAGCAGGATTACGAAGGCTTTTTTAAAGAAGAGCTAGCTGTGCGTGAACTGTTTCACTATCCGCCCTTGGCACAGATGGCCAAAATCGCATTTGCGGGGGAAGATCGTGCTCTCACGTTGACCACAGCCGAGCAAATGCGCAGTCATTTGATTGGATTGTTGCCTGCTCAGTTTGAGTTGCATCCGGTGGTCCCTGCGGGCCATGCCAAAGTTAAGGACTTGTATCGACTGCAATTTTTGGTTCGCGGACCCAATATAAGCGTGCTTAATCGTGCTTTGATAGAGGCACAAACGAAGATTTCGTTGCCTAAAGGTGTCCGCATGAAAGTGGATGTGAATCCCTCTTCAACGTTCTTTTAGAAGTCGGAAAGTTTGTCATTTTCTTGTTTGGAGTGCGGTGGCTTGCCACCGCTTCACAGGGGTCGGCTTGCCGGCCCCATTCAGGGTTCGTTGTGACAAATGTTTATGAAAGCGGTGGCAAGCCACCGCACTCCAAATAGCACATTCGCCCTTTTCGCTTCTCTATGCCTCGTTTGATTTTTGCAATTGCTTTTCGTCCATTTCATCCAATGTTGGCATGCCATTTGCATCTTTATCCCTAGTTAATTCAAGAAAATCTGCTAGACCTTAAGTAACTAAATTTGACATGTTAATAATTTAGTTATAAAATAATAATATGGTTTAGTTCAAATACATTTATTTGTTTATTAACAAAAGGTGTAATTATGAGTACTACCTATGTAGGCCCAGGAACACCAGAATTTAATCCTGATCTCCCCTCTTCCACTCCCACTCAAGAAAAGCCATCTGTTACCCCAATGTCTCCAAGTGCAAAAGAGGCGTTGCTAAGGTCCGGCGAAGCAATATCAACTCCTGTAGATCCCGCAAAAAAACAAGCTCTTCCTAAACGCACTACTGTCGCCCCTCCCTCTACCGAGGTTACAGAAACCACAGCTGAAGTTGCCACAAATACAATCCAAAGAGTTCCGAAAGAAGAGGCTGAAAGTAAAGCTGACTACGCGGCAGCTCATGCAACCAAACATCAAACACGCGTACATCACCATCACCATCCAAAAGTGACAACACCGGCAGCCGCATTGCTAACCCTTCGCGCTGCAACTGCAAGATATCAACAAATAGAGCGAGGTACTTATAAAACAGCGCTGGAACAAGCCCGTCTCGAAAAACCGATTCATGAAGCTATTACTTCTCTAAGAGCGCATATAAAAGTGCTTCAAGATTCAATTGACTCTACGCCCGACTCTGATGTTTTAAAAAAAGCAGCCAAAGAAGATATCGAACAAGCTGAAGTTCTCCTCGATAAATTAGAAAGAACTTCCCCTGATAAAGCAACACAAACCCTTGGAGAAAGCTTTAAAGCTTTCTTTGGAACACCAATGGTAGTTTCTCGCTTCCACTCAAGCGTCGCAGAAGCAGCAAAAGAACTACGCCAAAATTATTCCCAGTTTAAGAAAGAAGAACGCAGACTTTTAGCTGGAGAAGGGATCAGCAAAGAACCACTATCTCTTGATAAAATGCGTTCTTTTGCTAAGGATCTCAATAGCGCAATCATAGCGATGGAAGCAGAATGTGTGGAACTTGTCGACGTTGGTCATAAAGTTGGCAAATCAGAAGAAAATCTTAAACAATTAAAGGAACTTGCTTCTGAATTTAATCGTGCAATCGCACCATCTAATCCACGTGCACAAGCCCTACAACTAGCTATTGATGGCCATGCGAATATTAAAAGAGCACTTTCCGATGCAAGCACATCGAAGATGAGTGTCATGAGCGACGTCGTTCAAGCGCATCGCAACATTCAAGCTTTACGAAAATTAGCAGATGAAACTCCAAATTTAGACCACAGAAAAATGTTCACTATCTATGCAACCCACCTTCAGGAAACGTTTGATACTGCGACAACTCGCAGTGGCATAAGACACCTCTTTGCAAAACAAAAAATTACTGACCTCTCTCTAGAACAACAAAAGTTCCGAAAAGATGTCAATTTGGCCATCTCTCAAGGCAGACTAGAGACATTCATCAGGGGGACTGGGGATGTTGGTAAAGCCCTATATCACTTAGGTAACTTGATCAGCAGAATGGAACTACAATATTTAACAACTGAGAATAAAGGCGTCTTGAACAAGCTCCTACTGGATATTGGAACGTTGCGTCATGAAATTAGTCGACTTAGACCAGACTATCAAGAAGTCATTTTGGAAAGACAAAATGCGTCTGTCACAGATTACTTCAAACCCTATGAAGATTTAGCTGAAGCTGCTCGTCTACTGGATATCGCAAAAACCGCAGGAAGCAATGTACTGCAATTAGAACGTAGTTTGCATCCACATACTGAAACTCGTCTAGCCACCACTCTGGGTGGTCTAGAACGCGGTTCAGTTGCTTTTCAACAAATGAAGACGCTATACGATAAATTTGCAAAAGAAGGTGAAGAATATGTTGGTGAAGCAGACGTCGGCATTGCAAGGGCCGCTTTTATGCGTGACGTGGAACCTTATTTAGGAGTTGCCAAAGGTAACGTTAGGGAAATTGAATATGACGACCACATGTTCGACCGCATTGGCCAACTAGCCGAAAAACATGGTCTAGAAGTCATGGAGGGTGGTCGTTTAGTTAAAAATCATCCTCAAAAAATGGTTGCTTTAATACAACGTAGCCAAACAGAACCACAATCGTTAAGTTCTTCCGATCGTGTTCTTCTTAAAAATGAATTTCATCGACTCTCTTCTCTGCTTAATGTTGTCGATGTTGCCGACGGTTTTGGCAGAGATAGCATTATCTTTTGCTTGAGAGCATTAGACGCGGCTTTATCGAATACGAACACATTCCCACGCATTGACGAACTTGCTAAACCCCATGATATTAAGCTAGAAGCAAACCATAATGATGCAATAGATGTTTTACTAGAACGCAGCCGCACCGAACCACACCTTTTAAGCGCTTCTGATACCGCCATTCTTAAAGAAGAATTCTCCCGCCTAAAATCTCTACTTAATACTGTCGATGCTGATGAAAATAGCTATGGTAGAAATAGCATCGCCCTTCGGTTAAGAGAGGTTGCTTCAGCCCTAATGGAACCAGTACCAAAAGCTGCAATGGCCACTTCACGCATGAAAGAAGCGACGCAAATCGGAGACCGTATTGCCTCCTACATGCGCCAAGCCAAAGAAGCTGCTATTGATGGTAACATGACCAAAGCGCTTCAATTGTCCTTTATGGCAAGCGAAGGACTCAAAAAGCTAGAATCTTGGATGGAAAGAATCGATCCCAATCTATCTGCAAAATCTAATCGCATAGCCACCACACCAGTTCGCAAAATCGTCTACGAACCTCTTCTTGCCGACTACTACAAAATGTGCGATCACATTCCTCTTGGAGCCACGGAAGCTCTTAAAACCCCTGACAGCGTGCTTGATACGCAATTTTCTATCTTTGGACTCGATGGAGACCCAAATAAACAGAGCGATTTTCTAGACTTTATGATCCTAGGCCCATTGCCTTTCCTTGGATTAATAGCTAAGATTCCTTACGAATTTTTGCAAGAAACCCCTCAACTTGACCTTGTCAGAGGACTTGCCGCTGTCCACACCAGAGCAGAAATGAATGCTCTCTTAAAAGGAACAAACCTAAAAGAACTCAACGATCTCTTCGAACGATTAGAAGCTAACGTCTTAGCTAATCCTGCAGTAGCTGATAACTCCATAGCACGTGAAGACTTTCTTTCAAGCATTTATCATTTAAAGCACCAATTACAACAATTTGCTCCAGACGTCGCCCACAACCTAACTATGCTGCGAGGAGATAGTCCCATCGGCGAGGCGTTTGCCAAACGCCATGGTGCGGAATCTAGAGCGGTATTCCTCGTTCGCTCTGCACAACTAGTCACCAAGCAATTGCAAGACCCCCATCGCAAAACACAGATCGCAGCTCTTCAGCTGCGCAATTTGGAAGAACTTCAAAAGACTGAAAAGCAATTGGCCGCAGAATTTAATACACCTGGTTCTGATGCAGAAAAACGCATAAATCAACGGCTATTGGAAGTGCGCGGATCGATCAACAGATTAAAAAAACAAGCGACGAATTACCATTTCAATGAAACTTTAAAAATAAATTCTACTGACAAGCTAATTTGTGTAGGCCATGCCCAAAAAGACGCCGCTGACCAGTACATTCAGGTCATTAAGAAATTAGGTGCAAAGATCTTTGAACGCTATATTGATATAGAAGATCACCCTTTGGCGGTACAGAAAGAGGTAGAGGAAACTCAAAAACTCTTGCAATCGCTAATGGAAAATATCTCCAAAAATCCTGGCTTATTAGACGCAATTAAAAAAGATCCAGTAGCTGCTAAAATCCTTGAAAAAGCTCAGGAAAATGCTAATAAACCTCAGTACACTCTTGAGGAAAACAGGTTGCTAAAAACAAGAACGCCCCCATTTCCTAAAGCAGAACAGTATGTGGCTTTCTTTCAAAAATTAGGCACGGCAATTTATGGTAGATATGGTGAAGAATTAGAAGGTGCCAAAGGTAGTCTTGACGTTCAAAAAGCAACTGTTTTGCAGCTGCTTGCTAATTTGGCCGATAACCCTGCGCTTCTCGGCCTTATCCAAAATGATTCCCAAGCCAAAGAAGTTATTAGACGCGTCACAACCACAAGCTATGACATCATCTATAACTCTAGTCGTACCGAAAGTGATACACGATTACCCGTATACCGTTTACTCATTTCGCAGTACCGCGAAATCATTAAACGTGAAGTCCTAACAGCCGAGCCAGGCACTCCTCAGCACGCCAAAGCCGTCGCTTTCATGGAGTACTTAGCCTCTAATGGAAAGGTTTACCGTGAAGTATTTAGCGGTTTAGATACAACCTCTCGAAGAAAAGTGACTCAGTTCATTAATGCGGAAACAGCTTCTAGAACAGCAGCAGCGGATAAAGCCGTTGCAGAAGCAGCTAAAACTGAAGCACAAAAACCAGTAAAGTTAAGCGAAAACTTCAGTCGCTTCTACAGCTGGTTGGAAGCAGGAACACAAAGAATGGAAAGAGAACTTGCAGAGGCTCAAGATAGAATTGCTAACACTCAAACCCCCGTGAGAAAGGAATTTATTCTAAATGAATATAAATTGAACTTAAATAAATTCAAATCTAAAGCAGAAGGACAACTCAAATACTACAGCAAGCATGCTCCTGAAATGCTGAAGCAAAAAGGACCCGAACTTCCAGCACGCCTCCAAAAGCTATTTGGAGAGGGCTGGGTGCAACAATTCAACCTTGTAGACACTACTGCAGCTAAAGTCCGGGAAGAGGCGTTTAGTCAAGTAAGGTCTGTTCTCAATGCAGCAGCACAAGAGTTAACAGCCGCCTCAACCAGTCTTAGTACAGATCAACCAAAGCTCGACGCTCTTCGAGCCCAAGTCAAAACAGCTATTCAACAATGTCAAAAGACTTTGGTCACAAATGGTTTATCAACACAGAATGCAAATGTTCAAATAAGTAAATACTTAGAAAAATTGTTAGGTGGGAAAGGACCTGCCGAGAGAGAGGTTCAGAGGACTTTGATCGCAAGTGGCTTAGCAGAACCTGATGAAAACTTTCAAATAAGTGAAAGCTTTGAAAAATTGTTTGGAGCTGATTGGAAGCAAGAATTAGGTCTCGAACCTAAAGCAGCAGCACCTTCTGCTGTTTCTCAACCAGAAACAAAACTTACTGCAGCTGCTACAACACGCGCTCAAAATGAAAAAGTGCTGGAAGCAGCAAAACATGACTTAGAACAGATCCTGGATCAGGCAATAGTTGCAGAAATGGAAGGCCTGAATACAATAGCTATATTTTCCTCTGCCACTCCTTTGGATTTAATGGCCCTGCTTGATAGATGTAAGGTAGCTGTTCAACAGTTTCAAAAGGCTTTGTCCACAAATTTCACAGAAAGAGAAATAAATTTGTATCTAAGCGACTTTGCTCCAAGTTTGGAAAAATTGTTTGGCGAGAATTGGAAACAAGAATTGGGTCTCGAACCTAAAGCAGAAGCACCTGCTGTAGCCTCTTTAAGAGAGGCACAACTTACTTCAGCTGCAGAGAAACCTTCAGCATTGAAGCAAACCGTTGGACCACTCACAGCACCTGCCGCTGGCACATCTTTAGCAGCGGCACGTGAACAAGATGTTAAACGCGGTCAAGCTGTAAGAGCTGCTCCAACTGTCCCACCCGCAGCCCCAAAACAAGCAGCCGCCGCTGCTACTACCGCACCTAAAACGGCTCCTACGGCTCAAAATGCAACTGTTGAGGCTCTAAAAGCTAGCCTTGCACAGTTAAGCGCCTTCCCCTCAACAAAGGAAGGAACAGGCAATGAACGCCTCCATCATCTTTTAGGGCAAACATTACTTGAATTTCAAAAATTAGAAGCTTTTCCTGATGAGGCTTCCAAAGCATCCGTACAGAAATTGCGTGCTGAATTTAATCAAATTGTAACATCTAAAAAACTGATTAACATGCGCCCTGTTTTGAACCCAAAGCTGCTAGAAAACATCAGACAAGGAAAGGGGCTTGGACGCAATGACTCCAAAGAGCTTACAGCCTATTTACAAAATAAAAAAATGTTGGTTCTTACCGAAAAAGATCTGCAAAAGCGCATTACTCATATCGCGGACATAAATCGAGTAGAGGCTCTTGTTGCGTTACCTTCGGCAACGCCTATTGCTGTAGCATATAAGACTGCTTTAGAAAAAAATCCTGTACTCTCAGAAGGTGCCAAGGTTTATGAATGGATGCAAAAATTCAATGCATTAGGCTCTCCCCCCCACACCAAGCGCAGTACACAGTTTAAGGCAGGAATTAGCAAATAATCCGCATTGGCAGAAACTTTCACATGCAGATCTAGGAAATTTAGGCCAACGCTTTCAAGCGGCCATCCAGCAACTTCCTGCTCTTGAGGTGGTAGAAGAGCCTAAAACGCGAGCTGCGGAACAACAATCTTCTGTTCCTGGGGCTACTCCTGAGGCAGAAAAAAAACGCAGAGTTGCATACACACAGACTCCAGCTCCAAAAGCAGAAGCAGCAGCGTCTCCTAAGGCCGCAGCAACACCAGCACAGAAAGCCGCGGTAAAAGCACCAGTCGCTGCTCAACAAACAGAGGCTGCTGCTGCTAAGCCTGCACGCGATGCCATGATCAATCGCATTTTGGACGTACAAGAAAAAAAAGACAGGATGGAGCCATTAGCTTTTCAAAAGGTCAAAAACGCCTTGTTAGCTGACTTAAAAAAACTTGATTTTAAACGAGTCCTAAAAGACCTTGAAGTAGGTCCTTTATTGCGCGAAATTTTTAGTCCTACAGAATTAGGTACTGTCCCAGAGTCTTCGCAAAAGGGACAAATGTCTCAATTAATGGAACAGTTGCAGCAAAAAGCAGAAGAGATCATAGCAGCTGGGGCGCGTCAACAAGAGCTAGCAGTTCAACAAAGAAAGCTAACAGGTCAACCAAATCCTGGACCAACTAAAGAAATGATAGATCAGGAAAAAAAAATAGACCAGCTAGAACAAGAATACGATGCCATTAAAGCGCAACTCAGCAAAATGTCTAAAACCAGCGCTATTTTGGAGTTATCGAATCAATTTAGCAGAGAATCAGTAGAAATTGCCAAAGCAGAAAAAAATATTCGCAACCTAGATGCAAGATTTATCGAATTGAACACAAAGCCCAAATTGACTGATCCAGAAAGTACAGAACTCGCCTCTCTTCCTACTGTTGTAGAAAATGCACGAGTTGCCCTGTATCAGTTGCAAGAACAAAGAAAAATCACTTACCTGACTATGAAAAAACAAAACCGTAGCTGAGCCCTGCATTGTGTTCATGATCATTTAGGTTAAAGAACGTAAAGGACGTAAAGGGACGATTGCAAAAGTCAAAAAGCTGTCGTAACCCAAGCTGCTGCCCTCCCGTGCCCGTGCCCGTGAGCCCGTGCCCGACTTGCTAAAGAGCTACGTAAAATTGTAGTATTTTTACGGTTTACGTCATTTTTTTAGCGCGAATCGGGCACGGGCACGCATCCTATTACCCATAAGTCTCCAATTTCTATCTGACAGACTATTCAAGAGCATTTTTTACCTACCAAATGCTTCCCAAGCCAACGA
>JACDHD010000053.1 GCA_013821265.1 Parachlamydiaceae bacterium
GGGGAAGAGAGGTAAAGGACGAAAAGAAATGAAAGAGTTGTCCTTTCCGTGCCCGTGCCCGTGAGCGTGCCCGATTCCTAAAATATTAGAATGAGGGGAAGGGATACGGAAAAGTTAAGAAAATCACATTTTTACATTGTTCTTTAGCGGCACGGGCACGCTCACGGGCACGGGCACGGAAAAGGACAAAATGACCTGGCCACCTTACTGTTGACATTGAGGACCCTGTGCCTTATTGTCGTTCTTCTTAAATTTTACTTGTCGGTCTATGCACCTCTTCATTTTTTTATTCTTGTTAATGTGTACTCAACCCCTTTTCTCCTCCGATTGCATTGAAGAAAAAGAATGGGCCGGCACCTTTTATGATTCCGGATTCTGGTTGGTGAGCCGCGATGAAAAAATGCATGTCGGTGGAACCATACAGTGCGATGAACGCTTCTTCTTAAATGTCACCGACGCGCACTCCACATTCCTAATCCGACGTGCACGTCTTTATCTGACAGGCACCTTAGAAGAGATGTTCGGGTACATGGTGATGGCTCGATGGGATCGTCAAGTTCCCGCCTTACATTTTGCTTGGTTAGAAACGTTGGAACCCGCTTCCCTTCGTTTTCGCGTAGGTTTATTCAAAGAACCGTTCAGCCTTGAAGTTCTCTATGCAGATATGTATTGGGATTTTGATGAACGCAGCTTGGGTTCCATCAACTACCTTCAGCAAGAAGACATCGGAGCGATGCTTTTTGGAAAAATCTGGGATGACCGTCTAGAATATGCTGTAGGGGTATTTAATGGACGCGGAAGAGAACTAGATAACAATCAAAATAAAGAATGCGTTGCTCGCATTGTTGTTACCCCTTTTACTACAGAGCCCTTTAAACGATTTTTCGTCGGGTTATCCATTTCAAATGGTCGTGTCAAAGAAGAATTGACTCATGGATTTCATACCGGTTCTGACACACGCTTTTTTATATGGAACAATACTCCAGGCAATCCTGTGACAACAAATTCCGATCGCTTTCGCTATGGTGGTGACATCGAATGGCTATCTGGTCCGAGATCCTTGCGTGCGGAATTCCTACACATCGATCTAGGACGTATTCGAAACGACTTCGTTTCTGCCCCCTTTTCTGGTTATAGCTGGTATGTAGAAGGGGGTTACATTTTGACTGGTGAAGAGAAGCCTCGCAATCGACCTGTAATTCCTTACGAAAATTTCGACCTCAAGTGTGGTCATGGATTAGGTGCATGGGAACTTGTGGGACGTTATGAGTTCTTCAATGCCACTAAACGTGCTTTAGATGTGGGTCTTGCTACTGGAGCCAATGAGGCTCAAGGCTGGACTGCAGGGGTTAATTGGTACTTAAATCCCTATCTAGCCTTCAAAATGGATGTACAGCATTTACTATTTAATCGAACTATTCATTGGAAAAATCGAGCGTTCGACCACGAAACGGTACTGTTAGGGCGTTTCCAGGGTGAGTTTTAGAGTGCTTTCTAGGGGATGGTGGACGATCCCATTTTTGTGGGGATGCTCTTAAAACCTGTAACTGCTGTGAAAGGGATTCTTTAGAAAGCCTTTTTGCACGTATGGCAGATCTATTTTGTGCTGTTGCCTGTTGCTTCATAAACATAGGATCTTCTAGGATCATCTTGCGCATTGTCTTCGACGTCCCAGCAAAAGCGACCAATGTTTTGGTTCCGGCAAATGATAGCATGACTGCCATTACATTCTTCAAATCACCTGCAGGGGTTTCTAGACTGAAATTTGTCAATGGTGTACGAAAACGGTACTTGTAGCGGTAATAGCATTTGACGACCAAGAGAATGAGGGGTATTAGGCCTAAGGAGATCAATGCAGAACCGCATTTTTGCTTAAATGAAAGCATTTCTTCCCTTGATTCCTCACACCAAAGCACCAAAGCACTATGTGGCACATTAAAGTGCGATATCCTATAGAATCCACCCTTCCCGGTATCATAATAACGTTCAGCGTACTGCCAAAGGCGCATTCCAATACCTCTAAGAGGCTGTTCTGCAAGTATAGGAAAGGTAAATTGTTTGATCCCAGTAATCATTGCACAACTTCGGAAGAAACGCGGTACATTTGAATCATATTGGTAACCACTCGTAACCAGTGGTAAGCTTGTCGTGTAAATTCTCCAGTAAGTAAGTACCATCCAGCCCAAATCACAGTCAATCCCAGAAGTGACTTCAGAGGCATCCCTAGGAAGGTAATTTGCACCTGGGGGGCCAAGCGGTTGGCGATCCCTAGAAACACATCTGTCATCAAAATTGCAATAAGAGCAGGGCCAGCCAAACGTGTAGCCGTAACCATCACTTCATTGAAGAGCTTGATCTGCATCCGCCAGAAGGGGGAATTGTCTCCAAAAAATTTCGGATTTAGAAATTGATCTGGTGGAATGACTTCATAGGATTGGAAAATGGCATCAATAAAATAAAAGGGACCGTCAATGGAATAGAAAATATAAATCAAAACCATGTTGAAAATGGTTCCCAAAGGGGAGGATTGGTTTTGAATCGTGGGGTCATTGACCATCAAGCTGGCTCCCCCACGTTGGTGGTCGATGATCATGCCGGATGCTTGTACAATGATAAAGGGAATGCTGATGATAAATCCTATTGTCAATCCTACAAAAAGCTCTTTACAAACTAAGAGTACAAGCCTTGGATTGAAGTCGATAGCCGTTGAGACCGACAGCAGCAATTTGGGCAAAAAAATCACGAATAGGGTAATTGCGAAGAATACCTTCGTCGGGTTGGGCAAGACGCGTGATCCAAAAAAGGGAGACATCGCAATGATAGGTAGCATGCGTGCTAAAAATAGAAAAAACAAGGACAACGCCGCGCGTAGATCTCCCTGGGCAAAGGCGCTGTTCAAAAAGAGAGTAACGTAGCTATCGGTCATCGTGGCTGTCAAGTGTTCGTTTTATGATTGATTATAAAAAGCTTTAGTTCTCAACTGGTGGAGATGACCCATTCGGGGAAATTTGTAAAAACGTTCAGCGAAAATTGCATGATTTGAGCTCCTAGCCAACTTCCCAGCAGCATCAGGGTGAGCGTTACCGCAACCAGTTTAATTGTAAAAGAGAGAGTTTGTTCTTGAATTTGGGTGGCTGCCTGAAAGATCGCCACGATAATCCCGAAGAACATACTCACTAAAATCGGGGGTGCAGAAAGAATGAGGATGAGGAGTAGACCTTGATATGCTAATTGAATTACATGCGATTGTGTCATTATCCCTCTTAATGGAAAGTATTTACCAAGCCTTCGATCAACAACGTCCAGCCATCAAGCATCACGAGCAGGAATAGCTTTAAGGGCATTGAAATGGTTACTGGAGATAGCATCATCATCCCCATCGCCAACAAAATATTCGATGTTACAAGGTCGATCACAAAGAAGGGGATGTAGATCAGTACTCCAATCTCAAAAGCATCCTTCAGCTGACTAGTGATGAACGAAGGAACTAATACCATAAAATCGCTGGGTTGTAATTCAGCACGATGCTCTTCTGGCAGCATGCGATAAGCCATGCGATAAAAAAGGGCTTGGTGCTTCGCTGAAGAGTTCTTTTTTAGAAATTCTCGACCCGGTTCACGTGCGGCAGTTGTAACTTGGATGATGTAAGTGGAAGCATCTGCAGAAACAAAAGATTCTGGAGCGCGCATTTCGTTGATCGTGCTGTAAGCGGCATCGTACATTTTTAAGCCTGTCGGATAGACAATAAAAATACTCAACATAAATGCAACGCCGTTTAGAATCTGGTTTGGAGGCGATTGCTGCACTCCAAGCGCACTACGAAGCAGTGATAGAACGATCACGATCTTCATAAAAGGGCTCAGAATCATGATAATGAAAGGTAGAAGAGAAAAAATCGTAAGAAGGATCGCTTGTGTGATCAAAGAAGGACGTTTAAATGTTCCGTAATCCCCTTCTAGAGCTCTCTGTCCAGGTGTTTTTTCATTTTCATCTACTGCAGATTTTGTTTCAGGGACTAGGCTTGTAGTGCTGCGACCTGTAGGCTGTGAAAACAGCTTTTCCGGGGAAATCCAGAAGACACCAGCGGCAACAAGAAGGCAGATAAAAAACTTTAGAGTAAAAATCCTGGATACATATGCCATACGTTCAGCCTATTTCTTCGGTCGTGATTGAAATGCAGTTTCTAAAATACGCCATCTATTTTCGATTTGAGCGTTGATAATGCCCCCCTCGGTTTCGATGACACATCCTCCGGGAGCGATATCCGCGCGTTCCCGTATGGACAAAACCTCTAATTGCTCAAAGATTTGTTTTAATTGTGTGCGTTGTGCTTCTAAGATTTCAAGATCTTTTTTGTTAACATAGATCGTTACTTGCTTATGTTGAGCTACAGCCTTTAGATTTGCTGACACGATGTTGCTGATTGTTGAGGGAGCGAGTTCTAGCTCTTTGCTCACCATTTTTTGAGCTGCCTTTAAGGCAACAGGCAATACCATTTTTTCCATATCTTGCCGTACTTTGCCAATTTCAGCTTCTAACTTTTCGACGTGGGCGACCCATTGCGTAAAGCCAGCTTCATACCCTTCGCGTTGCGCTTGCTCTTTAAGGACTTCTATTTCTGCTACGACCTCTTTTTTATAAAGTTCGGCATCTTGTTTTGCTTTTTCTAACACCTCTAAAGCACTCTGCAGAGTGGAAAATTCTTCCGCAGGGATCACTTTTTGGTTAGGCGCGATGTGAACTCCGTCGCCATGAATGAAAGAGAAAAATTTTTTACTCATGAGCATCTTTCTTTGTTTGTAGGAAGGTCATTAGATTGATAATTTGCTGCACCAAAATCGGTGAAACACCGACAATTGCTTTTGGGGAAAACTGCTGTAGCAAAAGAGAACCTCTTCCGATATCTAAGATGTGTGCGATATGCCAAACAAAATCAGGGTGATGTCCAGATAGAGCACGACTTAAGCGTAGCATCCCTCTACGATGTAATTGAGATGTCAATTTTTTGCAATCTCCATCCCATTGCGATAATCCAAATGGCGTTGCAGCCAGCTTTTCTGGATGATGAAGGCAAATATGTAGGTATTGTTTTTGTTTGGCTGACAGGCATGGTGAAAGCTGTTTCAAGCGTCCTTTGTCAATAATGTGGCGCACTTCGCTTGCAAGGTCGTGGATGCCTAAAAACTGAATCAACTCCACCAACTGTGTTTTATTCCATTTCGTCAGTTCCATCAAGGGTGTTTGAGGAAGGAAAGGCAAAGGCAGAACGGTTGGTTGTCCAAGTTTTTTATAAAAAGTATTAAAGACAAAGGCTCGCATCGGTTCGGATAAACGCACCTCAGGATTGGCTTCAGGAGCCATTGGGAGCAGTTTATCAAATTGTTCCGCAGACAGCAGCGTAAGCGCTGAGCCTTGCAGAAGAGGGGGCAACTTTTCTAAAGCGGGACGCAGCCAAGAGTAGTGCATGCGTTGGACAAGCTCCTGTGGAGCATTTAAAACTGCTGAAATATGATTGGAGGCTGTTTCTTGAGCCAATACTTCTGAGGCTTCGTTCGGGGGCAAGCAGCGCAAAAGAGGTTCTCTTACAGATTGATGAAAGTGATTCAAAAGGACGCGCAGGATGGTGAGGCTTTTAGCTTGCATGTGTCACCACTTAGATTTCATCAATCTCTTGATCTACCTGGCTATCTCCTTCAGCTTTTTTTGCTTTAGCAGACTTTGCTTCTTCCTCTTTTTTGGCAGCTTCGTCAACAGGGGGAGCTTTAGGTTCTACAGCAATGGGGTGCATGTGGAACAGTTCGCGAATTCCTCCGTGATTTTTGAGCAGGGGATAGGTTTTCCATGCAAACCAAATTAAAGCTAGGAGCAATCCTAATACCAGTAAGATAAAGGAAAAAAAGATGATGCGGAAACGCGTGACAGATTCTTTGGCAATAATCAATGTCCAGATGCTTAAATATTGCTTTTCCTCTTCTCCAACACCAATCGTAGAAGGATTATAGCGCGCTCGGTCAGAAATGACTGTAACGTTATCGTAATCTAGCCCTGTGATACTTGCAGCGACGAGGCGTTTAATTTTTTGGGTTAAGTGCGCATTTGGGTCATCAAGGACTCCGGAATGCTTTACATATACTGAGGAGGTGATTTTTCCCTTACTTTTTCCTGGATTAAGAGGATCTTCTTCAGGAAAAGAGATTTGCACTTCAGCATCAAGAACACCATCAATTTTTCGAATGGTACTAGCAATTTGTTCAGCTAGACCAGCTTGATAGCGAATTTTCTCTTGTAGTTCTGAAGGAACTAGTCCACCGCCAGCAAAAATATTTAAGAGATTTTGTCCACGGCGTCGTGGCAAACCAGCTTGGTTGAGTATCCCCATCGCGTCGGTCGCTTGAGCTTCGTTCACTTGAATATTCCACATGACGACTTTATTAGCCCCCCCGCCCGCGCTCTCAGCTTGCACTTTGCTTGCAGTCATCCCTTTACTTGCTAAGAATACGATGATTTCGTTGGCTTCATTTTCATCGAGATTGTTCACAATGATTTTGGTCGAAGAGCAGCTTGTAAACAGAGAAAGAGATAGAGCTAAGAAACAAAATTGACAGAGCATCCTTAACAAATAGGGCGCTCGAAACGTTGTAATCTGAATGGTTTTCATAGGGAATACTCAAAAAATAAAATTAAATCGTTATTGCTATGCTAACACATGAATCTATTTTGTCATGCACAAAAGAAATTGCTTACAACGGTCTTCCTTGCTTTTTTGCATTCCAGCAGAGTATTCTATCCCAAAATTCTGATTTTTGAGTCGCCTAAAAGAGACGATTGCTTAAGTCAAACTGCTGATTTACGAAAGTGAGGAACCTGAAAGGAATATACCTCCTCTGTGCTCTCTGTGGGCTCTGTGGTAATCTAACCTGTTTAATACTTTGGTAATTGAGGATTGCTCTAAAATTCTCTCGATTTAAGTGCTTGCACCATATGACTACCACAGAGCCCACAGAGAGCACAGAGAGGGCATAATCCATTTCTATGCTCTCGCCAGTAATTGCGTTTGAAATGCCGGATGGTTTTGTTAACTTTATGAATAATATATTGCGTCTGTTTTACAGATTTCTTATTGTCCAATTGCTTTTTGCTGCTGCTGGACATTGCGTGTATATCTCAGGCAATTTATTTACCGATATGATGATTGTCGACTACTGGAATCGACGCATCAATGATCGCTTACCAGTAACCTACAACCATTTTTTGCAGGGTGGCTATTTAAATATGCCCTCTGCACGTATGGGTGAAGAGGGTGAAATCGGTATTGGATACTCTGCTGTACCCCCTTACCGCAATTACAATTTGCGCTGCCAGTTGATCGATCGATTAGAAGTTTCAGGTAGTTACCGTGTCTTTGTAGGAGTTGATGATCCGATTTTGACTCCGCTGGGTTTCGGAGATCTTTCAGATAAAGGCGTCAACGTCAAGCTCTCACTGTTTTCTCCTGAAGATAGCGGATATAACCTTCCAGGAGTCGCTGTAGGGATCGATGACTTCCTCGGAACGCAATCGTTTAAAGCCAAGTATCTTGTGCTGACCCAAGTCTTTTTAGATTATGATTTAGAAGCCACCCTGGGATATGGAGCTCAACGGCTTAAAGGCTTCTTTGGGGGCATCTCCTGGATGCCTTTTCGTCGCTGCCCATGGCCTTATCTCAATAGCCTTTCCATTGTTGCAGAATACGATGCTGTTCGCTACAAAAATCCTGAAGTCGAGAAGCATCCAAAAGGGCGTATTAAGAAGTCTCCGATCAATATGGGGGTGAAGTATCGCTTATGGGATTCTATCGATCTCTCTGCTGCCTATGTGAGAGGAGATGCGTGGGCTTTTTCCGCCTCTACCTATTACAATTTGGGTAATACCAAAGGCTTTTTGCCAAAGATTGACGATCCGCTTCCCTACAAGGCACCTGTTAACCAGGAACCGTTAGGCTGGCGTCGACCTGAAGATGTCTTTGCTTTGGATTTACTGTACGGGTTGCAAGGTCAAGGATTTGATCTTTTAGAACTTTGCATCAGCTACAATCCCTGTAATGAAAAAACGCTCTACGCACAGATTACAAACACAACGTACATGAACGAATGCGAAACGCGCAACAGACTCAATCACATTTTTGCTGCAGTCATCCCTTCTGATATCCTACAAGTTGTGGCCGTAATGCAGTCGGAAGGATTTCCCATCCAAGAGTACCACTACGACATGGAATATGTTCGTGAGTATGGGAATCACATGATTGGGGCTCCCGAATTGCGTGTGCTGACTCCTATGTGCGAAGTGGATCCTCCAGACCCCTGTTTAGCTGAGTGCCTATTTCGTCAACGACGCGATCTGTGGAACGTAGAAATTTTCCCAAAAGCACACACCTTCTTCGGAAGCGCAAAAGGAAAGTTCAAATATGCCTTTGGAGTCAACTTAGGGTTAAATGGATATATCTTTGAAGACCTTTATTACTCGATTAGATTGGGATATCTATTTGTCTCTAATTTGCACCATTTGCACGGTGTCGACCGCCTAAACCCTTCACAGTTGCCAAATGTGCGTACAGACATCGTCAATTACTACTGCCAGCGCGGTATCACCGTCGACGAAGCGTTTGTACAGAAAACGTGGAATCTAGGGAAAGGCCTTTACACGACTGTAGCAGCTGGATTATTTGAAGAAGAATATGGAGGTGTCGCCAGCGAATGCTTGTACTATCCTGTTAATTCTTGCTTTGCAGTAGGTTTTGAGGCGGCTATTTTGCGCAAACGCACGGTCTCCGGCATTGGATTTACTAACAGAATTAGACAACTGCATGGATTTGTGCCAAGTTACCATCATTTTAGGGGTTCACAGTACTTCTTAGACATGTATTATGAATGGCGCGAGGCAAAGCTAGATTTCAAAGTGATGCTTGGAAAGTTTTTGGCAGGTGATCGCGGAGCACGCTTTGAGGTCGCACGTTACTTCCCCAGTGGTTTGATCGTGTCATTATGGTACACTGCAACGAATGGCCGCGATCACATCAACGGCAAAGATTATCAGGATAAAGGTGTGGCGTTTTCAATGCCTCTAGATATTTTCTACACCTACAGCGATGTCTCTCGCTGGGGCTACGGCATGTCAGCCTGGCTGCGCGACGTTGGGGTTACTTCTGCTACTGGTTTGAAGCTGTATGAACAGATCCGTGAGCAAAGAAACTAGTAGAGACGAATACCTAATTTGGACCATATAGGACATAGCTTTTTAAGCTTGATATACAAACGCTTCTTGTTTGAACTTGCAATTAAATTGCTGTGTGTTTAAATAAGATTGTTTATAATATGGTTTTTATAAATTAATACAAGGCGAACAAATGGTTTCATTCGGATTCGACGTTGTAAAAAGTGGCGAAAGCACTCAAACTCAAGTTGCTACAAGCTCAACACAGTATTGTGACGTTGCAAAAACGTACTCCAACTCTGTGACTGACTCAAAATCTTTTGAGACATCCATAAGGGCCTTAGGAAAATTGATTCAAACCCTACGTAAAACAACTAATCTTGATGATCTGCCAGATCGTGTAGTCGTAAAAAAACTTGACGCCGAATGGGATGTTGTTGCCAACCTTTCAATCGATTTTTCTGACAATAAATTGACTACATATTTCCAAGGAAAAGTAAAATCCGTGTCACTTTCCTCCACTCTAGGCATGGTGAGGGATCTTTCCGAAATTTTTGCTACCATTCAAGCTTCTGCAAAGGCTGATGCAGAAAAATTATCCTCTTTTGAAGAGGAATTTAATAAAGCTCTTGTCTCCACAGAATCGTGCAAATCAGACACCAAATTAAAAATAGATGGCAAAGAAGTGATTGCTTTTTACCCATCTGTTAAGCGAGTTGTTCTAACCACAAGTCGAGGAGAATCCTCAATCCCAATAGAGATGATCCAAAATTGTGCACATCTGTTTGATCGAGCATTTGCTAAGGATATGTGTCCTTTGCTTGGCGTGGACGGCACTGGCGTGAGTGATTTGCTTAGGGGGATTCGTCATGCGTATATTGGAAGATGCATCTTGGGATTAGCAAAAAGCTTCGAATTAAAATATAATTCTGTAGTAAAGCAATCTCGCGAACTTAACAGAATCGTTGCCCTAATGGACAACGCCGAGGTCTTGTACTCCGACCCTATTCTTTAGTCAAAAGGACCTTAGCCCTATAAGTCCCTTTTACCTAAGTGACTGATTTCGATTTACTTATTAGTTTTTATTTGATATAATTGTTGAATACTCTAATAAAAACCACCTTTTGAGCTTAATATGGCATTAACAAAACATCCAGAAGGAAGTCTCCGCGAATTATGGAGTATCGCCCTCCCCTTAATGATCTCTTCTCTCTCCGTTTTGTCTATGATCTTTGTCGACCGTCTCCTTTTAGCGAATTACTCCACACAAGCCTTCAATGCTGCTGTAACCGCCTCAACTCTTGGGTGGGCGTTTTTTATCGGCTGGATGACCATGGGCAGCATCGCCGAAGTATTTGTCGCTCAACTCAATGGTGCCGGTCAAAAAGAAAAGCTCGGTGGCCCTGTTTGGCAAATGATCTGGCTTTCCATCGGTTCAATTCTTTGCTTTCTCCCGCTTTCTATCTGGGGAGGCGAATGGTTTTATGGCAATGGTCCCGAAAAAGCCATGGAGCGCGATTACTTTACGTGGATGATGCTTTTTGGACCCAGTTGTCCTCTCTATAGTGCTCTGTGCGCATTTTTTGTTGGTCAAGGTAAACCCAAAATTATCACATGGCTCGCCATCATTGCCAATGCCGTCAACGCAGGCTTAGATGCGATCTTAATTTTTGGGATCGACGGCTATGTTCCCTCTTTAGGTGTTACCGGAGCAGCCATTGCGACTTGCGGCAGTACAATGTTTCAATTATGTGTGCTAGCAGTTCTTTTTCTTTCTCGCAAGAATCGCTTGGAATACGGTACAGGCAATTATCACTTTCACTGGGAATCGTTTTGGCAGTGTTTTAAGATTGGTGCCCCAAATGCCATCTTCGTTGTCTTGGAAATTTTTGCTTGGGCGATGTTTTATGCGATGATGACGATGATTAGTGAAAAGCATATCACCGTTGCAGGAATAGGCCAAAGCTTTGTGCTGCTCTTCTTCTTTTTTGCCGATGGTGTAAGCAAAGCTGTTTCGACCTTAGCGGGAAATTTAATCGGAGCCAATAAAACCGAACTGATCCAAAATGTGATGAAAACTGCCCTTAAACTCAACGGTCTTTTCTTTGTGTTTGGTTTTACCGCTTCGATTTTTGCGATCGATATTCTCATCGCTCAGTTTTTACCAAATGCTACCCCTGCACAAATTGAAGACTTGCATGATGCCTTGCTTTTCTGTCTAGCAAGCAATTCAGTCTATCTGTTCTTTGAAGGGGTTCGCATGGTATTTTCCGGAGTCCTCACAGCTGCAGGTGACACCCTTTTCTTACTTGTAGCCGGGTCCCTATCGATCTGGATTTTACTGGTTCTTCCTATTTACTTTATCGTAGTTCAGCACGCCTCTTCCATCGAAGCAGCCGTAATGATCTGCGTCTTCTACAGCATTGCGGCAAGCATTATTTATGGCTTTAGAGTCTATCAAGGCAGATGGCAAGAGATGAGATTAACTGCCTAGTCCGAAATCGGACTTGAAACACCTGGTCTAAAAAACTTTGATACGGTACACTTGGTCCAACTTTCAATTGAAGGGTTTATGCTGTTACTTGTACATTCTTGTACATTCTTTGGGTTCTGTCTCTTTAGCTGGCCATGCGGCCAACTTTAATACCTGTTATTCCTACTTCATTTTTTGTAATATGGTTAGTCGATCGAGAGATCAGACGATTTAATTAATTTTTCTCACAGGTTGTTTATGCAAAAAGAACAGACCACCACTACCGGTAGCAGTTTAATTGGCGGGATTTTATTAGTTGCCGGTTGCTGCATCGGAGCGGGCATGCTGGGATTACCCGTTTTATCCGCTATGGCAGGTTTTCAACCCTCCTTAGTGATGTTTGTGCTTAGCTGGGCCTATATGGCTTGCACAGGCCTCCTTTTGTTAGAAGTCACTCTTTGGTTTCAAGATGATGTCAATATCGTTTCCATGGCAGGTCGCTGCTTCGGACTGTTCGGGAAAGCTGTTGCCTGGGTGATGTTTCTTTTTCTTTTTTACTGTCTGATGGTTGCCTACATCGCCGGCAGCGGGGAACTCTTTGTGGATTTTATTTCTGCTATGACCGGTGCTACTCTACCTGCATGGATTGGCAGCGTCCTTTTTGTGCTTGGCCTTGGAGCTCTTTTGTACATGGGAACACATGCCATTGATCACTGTAATCGCATTTTAATGGTGGGTCTGATTGTTTCCTATTTTGTACTCATCGGCCTAGGCAGTTTGTATGTAAATCCTTCTTTGCTAAGCTATCAGAACTGGTCTTTGGCACCCTTGGCACTCCCAGCCATGATCGTCTCTTTTGGCTTTCACAATTTGGTTCCCAGTTTAACCACTTACTTTAGACGCGATGTCGCACGTCTACGAGCAGCTATTTTGATCGGCAGTGCATTGCCTCTATGCATCTATTTAGTATGGGAATGGTTAATCTTAGGATTGGTTCCTGTGGAAGGACAGGGAGGCTTTCAGGAAGCTTTGCAACGAGGTCAGCTGGCGACTCATGTGTTGCGTTCGGTCTCCGGAAACCCTTGGGTTTTTGACATGGCACAAGTCTTTGCTTTTTTTGCAATCGTCACCTCTTTTGTAGCTGTTGCATTAAGCTTTCTAGATTTTTTAGCGGATGGACTACAAGTAAAAAAAGTAGGAATGCGCAAAATAGGTCTTTGCTGCTTGGTGTTATTACCTCCTCTTCTTTTTTCGCTGGCTTATCCTCAGGTCTTTTTAATGGCATTAAACTATGCAGGGGGCATTGGAGCAGTGATTTTGTTTGGTATTTTGCCTGCAGCTATGGTGTGGAGAGTGCGCTACTACAACCATTCTAAAGTTGCTCCATTGGTTCCTGGAGGAAAAGTTACCCTAGCGATCATTATCACCATTTCAGTTGCAATTGTGATCTTGCAAATGACACAATAATTCATTATACATCGGTACATATGAGTCATAAAAATCGAATTTTAGGCGGAATTCTTCTTGTTGCGGGAACCACCATAGGAGCAGGAATGCTCGCTCTACCTGTTAGCACAGGTAGGGCAGGATTTATTCCCTCCATTCTCCTGTTCATAGCATGTTGGTTGTACATGACTTTTACGGCGTTTTTAATGCTCGAGGTAACGCTTTGGATGGGTGAGGGAGCCAATCTCGTCTCCATGGCCAAACGCACGTTGGGAAAAACGGGAGAGCTTATTAGCTGGGGAACCTACTTATTCCTGCTTTATGCTCTAACGACAGCATATGTTGCTGGAAGTGGAACACTAACTGCAAATGTGATCCAAACGCTAACGGGATTTGAGATTCCTCATGGATTGGGATCACTTCCCCTCATTCTGCTCTTTGGATTTTTTGTCTATAAGGGCACTGAGTATGTCGACCACGTCAATCGCTTTTTAATGCTCGGCCTTGTGACAGTGTATGTTGTCATTGTGATCTTATTGACTCCGGCTGTCGATCCTTCTAAAGTGCAATATTCCAATTCCATCCAGCTGTGGACAGCAGTATCGTTAGTGATCACCTCTTTTGGCTTTCACATTATTATTCCGAGCCTTTCGACCTATTTAAAGCACAATGTCTCTGCTCTAAAAATTACTCTTTTAGTGGGCAGTGTGATTCCGCTTATCGTGTATATTATTTGGGAATTCTTAATTTTGGGCATTGTCCCCGTTTCAGGCCCTCTTGGGCTGGCACAAGGCTATGAAGAAGGAATCGACGGCACGCTGCTGTTGAGTCGTGTGATCGATCGTCCTATTGTCATTTTTCTTTCACAGATCTTTTCCTTCTGCGCCATTGTGACGTCGTTTTTAGGCGTTTCTCTGAGTTTGTCGGACTTCTTGGCAGATGGACTTAGGATTCAAAAGACGCGTATCGGAAAATTGGGTCTTTACATACTGACGTTCATTCCGCCTCTTGTGTTTACGTTGATTGATCCGCGCGCCTTTTTTAGCGCCCTTGAATATGCTGGGGCCTTTGGAGTAATCACGCTTTTGGGCTTATTGCCAGCGTTAATGGTCTGGCGAGGACGCTATTATCAAGGGTTGTCTTCAACATTTCAGGTGCCTGGAGGCAAGATAGCACTTGTAGGTGTAATTGCAATTTCGCTTGTTGTGATTAGCTTAGAGATTGCCCACAAGATACTGAATACATGATACGTCATGATTTATTAATAACATGATGATTAGGATCGCCTTCGGCGAACAAGATAAGAGCAAAGGAAATCTCCCCTATATCCTGTCGTTGAAGGCGATCTTGCTAATCCTGTTATTAAACCATCGGTTGCTAACACGACCAACATGATGTATGATTTATTAATAACATGATGATTAGGATCTCCTTCGGCGAACAAGATAAGAGCAAAGGAAATCTGCCCTACATCCTGTCGCCGAAGGCGATCTTGCTAATCCTGTTATTAAACCTTCGGTTGCTAACACGACCAACATGATGTATGATTTATTAATAACATGATGATTAGGATCTCCTTCGGCGAACAAGATAAGAGCAAAGGAAATCTGCCCTATATCCTGTCGTTGAAGGCGATCTTGCTAATCCTGTTATTAAACCATCGGTTACTAACACGACCAACATGATGTATGATTTATTAATAACATGATGATTAGGATCTCCTTCGGCGAACAAGATAAGAGCAAAGGAAATCTGCCCTACATCCTGTCGCCGAAGGCGATCTT
>JACDHD010000054.1 GCA_013821265.1 Parachlamydiaceae bacterium
CATTTTCGCAAAGGCGGACCTTCTTTTGTCTCGTAGGTGTTTTGAAAATAAAATTATCAATATTATGATTTTATGATTTGATGGGTGAACTTGGGTCTGTGTCTCTGTGGTAAAAAACAAAACGAACACGTCTGCAACGTATTCTGTGCTCTGTGGTAAAAAACAAAAACGAACACTTTTGCAACTGCTACTTCTTTTCATCTCTTTTCATCTCTTTTTCGTCTTTTTCTCCCTTTCGTCTTCGCAGAAAAGAGAAAATTTTGTATGATTGCTGGAAAAATAGCCTACCAACAAGGGATTATATGAACACTGATGCTGATGCCACCCCCGAGCTCGAGCTAAACCACGTTTCCGAAACCGTTGAGCAGCAAATTCCTACTGAAGAGCATCCTCAGGAGCATGAGGAACATGAGTCAAAAGAACCCAATGAACACGTACAAGCGCTAATCAAAGAGCTAGAACAGTTTCCAGAGCCAGAAGCAAAGCTTCATCATCTAATTGCATTCATGGAGAAAGCTTTAGCGCAAACAGGAACTCCTCATTTTAAAAGTTTTTGGGAGGCGAGAAATCTATGCCTACCGCTATTCAAGGAGCACATTTCGCCTACAGCGCGTACGACATTATGGGAAAAATATAGTGCTCTATCAAAAGAAGCACGCCGTCTCAAAGAGCTCCTAAACGAACAAAGTGCATTTGCTGAAGAACAAATTGGTATTGCTATCGAAGCATTAGAGAAGGAAATTGCAAAGTTTGCTGCAGGCGAGCAAGAAATTACCGAACCCTCACTGCAGCTGGTGCCAGCTTTGGCCAAACATGCAGCTCTCTACAACAAGATCCAAGCAGAACTAAATGCATTGAACGTTTCCGCTTCACGCATCAATGCGTTACGCAAAGAGCTAATTAAGACTGAAATGCGTGTACGCAAAAAAAATAAGTTTTTTCAGCGTTTATCAGCAGCTGGAGACCACATTTTCCCTCGTCGTAAAGACCTCATCAAAGAACTTAGCGACCAGTTTAGCTCAGATATCGATGCCTTTATTGCGCTTCATTTTGGAAAAAATCAGGGGCATGCTCCGATTTTTTCTCTCCGCGAAGAGATAAAAGCCCTACAAGGAGCGGCTAAAGAATTAACGTTAAATGCTAAAGCCTTTACCCATACAAGAATGCGTCTGAGTGAATGCTGGGACAAACTCAAAGAGATGGATAAAGAGCGCAAGCATCAGCGCGCTGAGAAGAAAGCTGTCTTCCAAAAGAATGCTGAAACCATCCAACTTGCTATCACAGAACTAAGTGAAACGATTGCATCCGGATCTCTATCTTCGGGTGAAGCACAAAAGAGAGTCGATGAAATCAGCAACCAGATGCGTCAGGTCGAATTGGGCCGTGATGAGGTTAGTGCACTTAGAGAGCAGCTAAATACAGCACGCAAGCCTTTAATGGATCAGCTAGAACAAGAAGCGTTAATGCGTCAAGAAAATGAACGTGAACGTGCTAAAGCGAAGCAGCAGAAGCTGATAGACTTGCAAAAAGAGATCGATCAACTGATTCGCAACAGCGCCGCATCGAGTTATGAAGATCTGCTTGCAAAACGTGATGGCTTGGTTGAAACAATTCAAACAGCTGCCATTTTGAAGTCAGAAAAAGATCAATTCGAAAAGCAGTTAAGACCGCTTAGAGATGTGCTAGCAGATAAAAAAGATCAAAGCATGTTGTCGCTATCTGGTGACGCAAAAGTGGCATTTGAACAACTCCACAGCTTGTTAAAGCAGCGCAAAGAGCGTCGTCAAGAGGTGAAGGATCAAGTCGAGACATTGCGACGTGCTGCTGGAGCTTCTGGATTAGGATTTGAAAAAGCGATGCTTTATCAAGAGCAGCTCAGTGAAGAGAAAAAACGCCTAGAGAAAATGAATCACGGTGTTGTAGAAATTGAACAGAAAATTGCCGCTTTAGAAAAGACAGGATCGTAGAGCCCTTGCCCTGTTTTGGAGTGCGGTGGCTTGCTAAGGGGACTCTGTCCCCTTAGAACCCCTGCCAAAGGGTATGAACCCTCTGGACTCCCGTTGTGGTGAAGTTTTCGAAGAACAGCCTCTCAGATCCCTCAACTAGGGAAAACCATAAAACTCTTGTGTGCTCTGTAATCAGTGGGAAAACGATGAATTCGAAAAAGGCGCTCGCTGTTTTTGACTTAGACAAAACACTTCTTACCGTCAATAGCAGTCATCTTTTTGGTCGTTACCTGTACAAATGCCGCTACTTTTCCTTTGCAGCGATGCTGCATCATCTTGCGTGCTACGGCTTGTTTAAAATAGGCGTCTTGTCCTTACACACCATGCAGCTGCATGTGTTCAAAAAACTTTTTTTAGGACGTTCCTATACAGAGATTAACCAGCTCGCAGAAGAGTTCACGAAACAAGTTATCGCAAAAATCCAATACATGCCTGCGGTGCAACGGCTGAGATTGGCACAGGAGCAAGGACATCATACGGTAATCCTTTCCAGTGCTCCCGATTTCTTAGTCGCGCATCTAGCAAACTATTTTGGCGTCGATCAATGGAAAAGCACGCAATATGCTCTAGATGAAGAGCAACGATTTGCTACAATTTCCACTTGGATGCTAGGCTCAGATAAAGCGCGATGCATGAAACAAATTAGTTCAGAGTTAGGAATCCAAAGGGAATGTGTTACGGCTTATTCAGATAGTATTGTAGATTTAGCCTTTCTGGAGGCTGCTGGGACGGCAGTGGCGGTGAATCCGGATCGCCATTTACGCAAGTATAGTAGGGTAAGGCAGTGGGAGATTATTTAGACGATAATCCTTGCCTTTGCGTTTGCCCTGTCCTTTACGTCCTTTTCGTCCTTTGTCCTTTTTTTGGGCACGCTCACGGGCACGGATAGTTTTTTAATAGTAGGATACTCATTTGACACAGCGCATTGGTATTTATGGGGGCACATTCGACCCCGTTCATTACGGTCACATAAATTTGGCCATCCAAGTAAAAGAGCTGCATCAGCTAGATGAAATTTGGTTCTGTCCTGTCCAAATTAGTCCTCACAAACTGGACACGCAACCAACTTCATTCGCGCATCGCCATAAAATGCTAGGAATAGCCCTCCAAGGAGTTCCTGGATGTGCTATCACCGATGTGGAATCCAAAAGGCCTGGCCCTTCATTCACAATAGACACTTTAACTGCTTTAAAGGCAGATCACCCAGATGTTCAGTTTTATCTGATCATGGGTGACGATGCGATCCCTGGATTTTTTCGTTGGCATAAACCAGAAGAGATCGTGCGGATGGTGCCAATCATTGTGGGCACGCGATCGCTCGTGCCGTATGACATTACAAAACTAACAGGTAATGAGGAAATTTGTGACGCCATACGCAAAGGAATTACTCCAACGCGGTTGCTGGATATTAGCAGCACAGAGATTCGACAGCGCTTGAGAACGGGGTCGTATTGTGGACATCTTGTCCCCGAGAAAGTCATAGACTATATATGTGCAAATCATATATACTAATTCGTTCTTATGACAAATATACCTATGACTACATTAAATGCGATTGCTCAGGCAATCTATGATAAGAAAGGTTCTAATATCCTAGCGTTGGACGTTAGGGGAATCTCTTCTTTAACCGATTACGTCATCATTGCAGAGGGTAACGTTGATCGTCACCTGATTGCTATTTTGTACGCAATAAAAGAAAAGCTACACAAAGCAGGACTCTCCCCCATGTATGTGGAAGGCGAGAGATCTGGCGATTGGATCGTAGCGGATTATGGCGAGATTGTGATTCATCTTTTCCAAACCGAATACCGCGAAAAGTATGCGTTGGAAAATCTGTGGCGTAAAGCTGGAATCATCGATCTTGAAATCGTCACACAACCTTCATTGGCAAGCAGAAAGTAATATGGCGAAGAAGCGCATTGTTGTAACTGGAATGGGTGTTGTATCTTGTTTTGGTACAAACGTAGATACCTTTTATGAGCGTTTACTGTCCGGTACTAGCGGAATTTCCACTATTACAGAATTTCCTTGTGAAGAGTACCCTACGCGCTTTGCAGGTGTCATTCGCGATTTTAATCCAGAGCTATTTCTCGATAAGAAACAAGCTAGAAGGGTTGATCCCTTTATTGCCTACAGCGTCGCTGCAGCGAAAGGTGCCCTGCAACAGGGCAAGATGGATGCTGCCGTTCTTGAGCGCTTAGATAAAAAACGATGTGGCGTTATCATTGGATCCGGGATGGGCGGCATGGGCATGTTCGTCGATGGCGTACAAACTCTGATTGAAAAAGGACAGCGCCGCGTATCGCCTTTCTTTGTTCCTTATATCATTACCAATATGGGTGGAGCCTTTTTGGGCATGGAGCTAGGCTTCATGGGACCAAATTATTCCATCTCGACAGCATGTGCGACAGCAAATTACTCGATTATTGCCGCTGCAAACCACATGCGCGCTGGTGATGCCGATGTGATGTTATGTGGCGGAGCCGAAGCCCCAATTATTCCAATGGGATTAGCTGGATTTTGCGCTGTAAAGGCGCTTTCTCAACGTAACGATGCACCAACAAAAGCATCGCGGCCTTGGGATCAAGATCGCGACGGATTTGTATTGGGAGAAGGCGCTGGGGTCCTCTTATTAGAGACACTAGAGCATGCTCAGGCACGTGGAGCAACCATTTTGGCCGAATACTTGGGTGGAGGCCTCTCTTGCGATGCACACCACATTACCGAACCGCGACAAGATGGTGAGGGAGTAGCACTCTGTATCCGCAATGCTCTTGAAAATGCTGGCGTCCAAGCGACAGATGTTAATTATATCAATGCGCATGCCACATCGACTCCGGTGGGGGACATGTCAGAAGTAAACGCTATCAAAAAGGTGTTTGTGGAAGGGCGTGACCGTATTATAATGAATGCGACCAAGTCGATGACCGGGCATAGTTTAGGGGCTGCAGGTGGTTTAGAAGCCGTTGCAACCATCAAAGCGATCATGGATGGTGAAGTGCATCCTACAATTAATCTTGAGAATCCGGAACCTGGTTTAGACTTTCATGTTCCGACGAAAGCAGAAAAAATGAAAATTAAGGTGGGGATCTCCAATTCCTTTGGATTTGGGGGTCACAATGCCACAGTGGTATTTGCGCCTTATTCGACATGACACATCAATATTCCTACGGGGTTATTCCCCTTCGTAAATTTAAAGGTGCCTGGCAAGTATTGTTAATTCAACATGGAACAGGACACTGGAGCTTTCCCAAAGGTCATCCTGAAGCAGGTGAAGAGCCACAACAAACGGCGATTCGCGAGCTTGAAGAGGAGACAGGATTGCGCATCAAAAAATTTATTTCTGAAAATCAGTTCAAAGAGACCTACCAGTTTATGTGGAAGAGTGTTTACATCCACAAAACGGTAACGTATTTTCTTGCAGAAGTCACAGGAGAGGTAGTTGTGCAGGTGGAAGAAATCAAGGATGCCAAGTGGGTTTCTGTTGAGGAAGCTGCGCAGCATGTGACATTTCCGGCTGCGAGGCAAATTTGCCTGCAGGTCTTTCAGGAACTAAACAAAGGCTAAACCTTTGTTCCTTGCCCGTGCCCGACTTGCTAAAATTAAAATAAACAATTTGAATCGCCCTAAAGGGCTCATATATCTAGGTGAAGTTTTCCCACAGTTCCCTTCGGTCACTGTGGGCTATAATGAGAGTCGCTCTCGCTTCGCTCAAGCTCTAACAACAAATGTCCTCGTTAATCAAGTTGCGTCGTCAATATGGAACCACTTTCTAAAGTCCGAGCGAAGCGAGGACGCCTCCCATTGAAGCCCACAGTGACCGAAGGGAACTGTGGGTAAACCATAACCAAAAAACTGAGCCCTTTAGGGCGACTCAAACCTAAGTTACGACCATACAAAAAAAGATGTGTCCAATTTCTTTGACTGAGGTGTAAGAGACGCTGTTCTTCAGAAACTTCACTACAATGGGAGTCCAGAGGGTTCCTACCCTTTGGCAGGGGTTTTAAGGGGACAGAGTCCCCTTAACAGAGTCCCCTTAATGTTCCAGGGCTTGTCTCAAGAGGGCCATATGCTCTTTCCACTCTTTTTCTTTGTATTGTGAAATGGTGGTATTATGACCCATTGTATCTAGTTTAATGTTGTTTAGTGGTCCTTCTAATGCGCGTGCAAGGCGGGCTCTGGGCAAGATTACTTCATCTTCTTTGGCTGTGATCAGCCACTTCATACCGGCTTTATGCTTTTTCCACGCAGCTACGCTGTCTAGTTCCCATTTCATAGATGACAACACACTGCGCGAAATTCCGCTCGCCAAAAAGGCAAGAGTCGTTGCAGCGGCTCTACGTTTACCTGAAGGGGCTGCGTCAGCCTTCTTGGGCATGCGTATGATGCCTCGCGTATCTAGCTTTCTGTTTTGTAGGATTGCAGTATGAACCTGTCCTTTAACAAATCCTGCTAACGAAGAAAAGGAGCGTATGTTTGCTAAGTTGACATCAGGAGTCAAGGCTGCAACCTGTGTTGCAATGGCACCACCGAGGGATTGACCCACAAGAGCTATGTCTCTGGCTGGAATTCCATGAGTTTGCAAAAAAGAAACAGGGGCGTGTCCAGCCAAGACTAGGTCTTTGGCAGATGTGGGGTGTCCTGTGCTTTCCATCACTCCAGGATAATTAAACATGATGACGTTGTACCCAGCACTTCGGTAAGATTCGAGTTCATTGTCTTTTTCGAGGTGACTTTCATAGCAGTCTGCATTTCCCTGATAGAGTACGACCCATTTGCTATTTTCGGGAAGAGCTTGATTTTTGGCATATGCTTCCTGATCTTCGCGTTTGCTCCACATGATGACACCATCAAGCACAGATAGTTGGTCGGCAGTTTCCATTTTTAGAGGAGAACATTGGCTTCCACGAGTAGAAAGAAAATATTTTTTTTGTGTCTGATAGTGTTGAAATATGGGGTTGTCTATTGTTGCAAATTCATCAGACATATCCGTTTTCGCCCTTAGCTTTTTTTGAAATCTCGCCAAGGCAGGTAAAATGGCGAATTCTGCTCCTCCTTGCAAATCAATTTCAGTGTATTTGTTGTTGGAGAGATCCTTACTTGTTGCTTCTTTAGCTACTTGTTTGCTTCCAAAAGATTTTGCAATGTGGCCAGCTAAAGCAAAAACCGCAATATCGCACAATTTCTTCAATGTCCATAGAACGCCAATTGGGAGAATCAAGGTCGCAATGACAATTTTAGCAGTTTCCCAAGCTTTAGAGGTTTTTTGGGGGTCTAACTCATGGGGGTATTTGGCTTTGAAGACAGTTGCTGTTTGATTTTCTGCTGCGGAAAGTGCTTTTGCTTTTTTTGCGGAAAAAGGTATTACTTTTTGGGGAGTTGCGGCGACTGGGGTAGTTCTTGAAGTAGGGTCTACCATAAACATCCTAATGTTAGAATGAAATTAGTATATTTATATTATAGCATTATTTGATTTTTAAAAAATAAATGAGTTTGTTTTTAATATTGGACTGATTGGACGAATTGAAACGATTGCAAGAGTCAAACGAGGCATAGAGAAGCAAAGGGGGCGAATGTGCTATTTGGAGTGTGGTGGCAAGCCACCGCACTCCAAATTAGGAATTGTCTATGTTATCTGCAAGGAACTGAATGTTATTCTGCGAGCTCTAATTCCTTTTCATCTTCATCAGAGGGAGATTGAAAGTTCATCTTCATCAGAGGGAGATTGAAAGATGACAAGTTCTGTACTAGCTTCTATTTTTTTGACGTATTCATCAGCTATTTTGCTCTGTTGACTGTATGCTGTGGATAACTTAGATAAGGCGCTGTAGTTATCGATAAAAAAGGTGAAAGTGTGCATAAAAAAAACGATAAAAAACATCGAGATGACCTTAAGTGCAGTTGAGGTCAATGCAGTTTGAGCAATAAGACATGCGGGGACAAGGGGTAAAAAACAGAATACAAGACAAACAACAGGTTTTGTTATAAAAGATCTGATGCGCGATTCCTTACTAATTTCATTGAAAATTCGAATAGCATCTTGATTGGTCTTTACTGGGGTTTTTTCATTTTTTGCAACAAAAGCATCATTCAAGTTAACTGTAATACTAGTATAGCGTAACTTCATATTGTACGGCATTCTAAGTTTTACTAAACGCGCATCGAAATCAGGATCATGTGTAAGTATAATTGGCGTAGTTGTGGCTTGCATGGATGCTCCTTAATTTTATGGGTTTAAGTTAAAGAGAATACATTAAATATCTTGGCAAAGCAAGAAAAAGAACCTTACTTTTTTTAGCTATTTATGCCATAACAGGCTCATGAACAATAATTTCATCACAAACATTCAGAGTCTACTGGAAAAACAGCAACTAGATGGCTGGCTGCTCTACGATTTTCGTCGCAGCAACGATTTGGCCTGTTACGTCCTAAAGATTCCACCTCAAACTCTGATAACACGACGCTTCTTCTATTGGATTCCACGAGAAGGCCAACCGATCAAACTGGTTCATGCCATCGAAAGTCACATTCTCGATCACTTGCCAGGTGAAACGAAGAAGTACCGCACATGGCAAGAGATCGAAACATCTCTCATGACAATTTTAAAAGGGTACAAAAGCATTGCCATGGAGTACTCGCCGCGCAATGCCATTCCCTACATTTCGAAGGTAGATGCTGGCACAATTGAGGTTGTGCGCGATTGTGGAGTAGACGTTCAAAGCTCTGCCGATCTCCTACAGCAGTACACAAGCGTTTGGGATGCTTATAAACTAGAGACCCACCTTTACGCAGCTGATGTGCTAGATCGCTCTGTAGATGCTGCTTGGAATTTTATTGCCGACCATTTGCGTGGCCAACAGAGCATCACTGAATACGATGTGCAGCAATTCATTTTGGCCGAATTTGCTCGCAATGGCTGCCGCGCTTCGGAAGCCCCGATCTGTGCTGTCAATGCTAACTCGTCTAATCCACACTATGTCCCCGATCGTTCTAATAGCGCCCTCATTAAGCCAGGTGATTTCATTTTGATTGACTTGTGGTGTAAGCAAGATAAGCCCCGAGCTGTGTATGCCGATATTACCCGCGTGGGAGTCGCTGCAGCTGCTCCAACACCTAAACAGCAGGCGATCTTTGAAATTGTGAAAGCTGCACGCGATGCAGGAACGCAGCTTGTACAAGAGCGATTTGCAAAAAACAAACCTGTAATGGGTTGTGAGGTCGATCAGTGCTGTCGTGACGTGATTGTCAAAGCTGGGTATGGTGATTACTTTATTCATCGAACGGGTCATAACATTGATGAAAATGATCACGGCAACGGAGCCAATTTAGATAATTTAGAGACTCAGGATACGCGTCAGCTATTGCCAGGAACTTGTTTTTCCATTGAACCGGGCATTTATTTGCCTGGGGAGTTCGGAGTGCGCTTAGAGTATGATGTCTACGTTAGTCCAGAAGGGGATGTTCGCGTCACAGGTGGCATTCAACAAAACATTACCTGCCTGTTGTCATAGGACAGCATTTTTTTTACCACAGAGGTACAGAGGAGCAAGTATTCGTTTTGTTTTTACCACAGAGACACAGAGGCACAGAGAAGCACAGAGAGCAAGAGAAGGCTTTCTGGCCCTCAGGCTAATGGTGATAGGCTTTTCGATATCTTTTTAAAAAGCTGAGGCTTTTTAAAAAGACATCGAATAGCATAACAAAGAAAACGTCACTGCTGTGCAAATTTCTTCTTGCTCTCTGTGCTGCTCTGTGCCTCTGTGTCTCTGTGGTGAAAAAAAATCGAACACTTTACTTCTCTGTGGCATCGATCTCTGTGGTAAAAAAATAAAACGAATGATGAGTTTTCATTGTTATCGTAACAGTTGTGAAAACTGTTCTTCGGTGAGGACTGGGACCCCTAACGCGCGCGCCTTATCCAATTTGGAACCTGCAGCTTCTCCAGCCAAGACAAAATCGGTTTTTTTACTAACTGACTCAGTCACCTTCCCACCCCGTTCCTTAATCAGATTTGTCGCCTCGGATCGAGAAAATTGCGATAACGTACCCGTCAGAACAAAAATTTTGCCATTAAACGAATGGGTGCTTTGCACAGGCTTTTGAGCAATAGCTTCAGGCGAAATTCCAGCTGCCAGAAGTCGATGCACTTCTTCTTTGCTATGAGCATCTTTAAAGAATTCTACCACAGCTTTAGCGATAGCAGGGCCGATCCCTTCAATAGCTAAAAGATTCTCTTCTGAAAGATGACTTAAGGCATCAATAGTACCCGCATGCATAGCCAAAAGCTCGGCAGTGCCAGATCCCACATGTTTAATGCCAAGGGCCAGAATGAATCGGGGAAGCGAGATCTGTTTTGAACGTTCGATGCCGGCCAAAAGGTTTTGGATCGATTTTTCCTTAAAAGCTTCCAATTGAGCCAATTCAATAGCTGTCAGATGGTAAATATCAGAGGGATTTGTCACAAAACCCTGCTGCATCAGCTGCTCCATCACCTTTTCGCCCAGTCCATCGATATCCATCGAGGCTTTGCTAGCAAAGTGGATAAGCCGACGCAGGCGCTGTTCAGAACAGCCTTCATTGGGACAGCGCACAGCCACTTCCGCAGCACTACGCACCACAGCTGCTCCACAGTTGGGACAATGTGTAGGCATGTGCCATGCATGAGAGCTGTGAGGGCGCAGAGCAGTATGCACATTGACCACTTTTGGGATTACATCGCCCCCTTTTTCAATGGTAACAGTATCTCCAATGCGAATGTCTTTGCGCTGCACCTCTTCCTCGTTGTGCAACGTAGCGCGAGCGATCGTGCTGCCTGCAAGGGAAACAGGCTCGAGCTCAGCTACAGGAGTTAAAATGCCCGTACGGCCTACTTGAACGGTGATATCTAATATGCGTGTTGTCGCTTGTTCCGCAGCGAATTTATAAGCCACTGCCCAGCGTGGATTTTTTGCCGTATTGCCAAGATGGTGCTGTTCTTTGAGGTCGTCGAGTTTGACGACGATTCCATCGATATCGAAAGGCAGTTTAGAACGTGCTGCACGCACCTTTTCCGCAAAAGTCCAGATCTCTTCAACTGAATGGCAACGAGCGACCAAAGAGAGTGTTGGGAGTCCGTGCTCTTGAAGAAAGTGGTGAACGTCCGATTGCACTTTCAGTCTTTGCATAGAGTCCTCAGCAACACCATAACACGCAATAGAGAGCTGTCGTTCTGCAACCGTTTGTGGATCTAACAGTTTTAGGGAGCCTGCAGCGGCATTGCGTGGATTGGCCCAAAGTTGCTCACCTGCTTGTTGACGCTGTGCGTTTAGGGTTTCGAACGCTTGATGGGTCATATAGACCTCTCCGCGAATTTCTAGGACATCAGGAATGTCTTTTCCATATAGCTGGAGAGGCAAAGAGGAGATTGTTTTAATATTAGCCGTTACATCATCTCCGCGTTTTCCATCGCCACGGGTGACCCCACGCACATACTGACCTTTTTCGTAGCGGATGGATACCGCGATTCCATCCATTTTAAGTTCGCAGGAATAAGCGATATCGGGTTTTTCCACCAGTTTGTGCATTCTGGCAATAAAATCGTCCAGTTCCTCTTTGCTATAGGTGTTTGCAAGGGAGAGCATAGGTACTGTATGCGTGACTGTTGCGAAATGTGTTGTGGGTGTCTCGCCGACACGTTGAGTCGGTGATGAAGAGGTAATCCACTCAGGATGATCCTTTTCGATGGAGATAAGGCGGCGTAGGAGGGCATCGAATGCCTCGTCACTAATAGTTGGATGGCCTTGATAGTAGCGAGTGTTGTGTTCCCAGATCTCTTTGCAGAGAGCAATGTATTCAGCATGTGTCATATAAAACGTGGAGTTAGTTTTTTGTGAACATGATTACATTGGATCCAAATTTCTGGAAATAAGAAAATTAAGAACATTTCCAGAGATGTTTGTAAGGGGTATACCTCCTCTGTGCTCTCTGTGGGCTCTGTGGTAATCTAATTTGTTTAATATTTTGACAATTGAGGAATTATCTATAATTCTCTTATTTCAAGTGCTTGCACCATATGACTACCACAGAGTCCACAGAGAGCACAGAGAGGGGTTATTGCTTTAATTTGTCTATCATATAAAAAGATGGCAAAATAGAATAACCCTCAAAGCAAGGGACTATATGCAAATACTATTCAACTCACGCCTTTCATTAGAAGAACAAGAACGTATTCGGACCGGATTGCAGGCATTTGCGCACTTGAAAAATCACGTTTGGGTAGCAACGTCCGGCTCTTCGGGTTGTCCAAAATGGGTTGCTCTTTCTCAAGAAGCCCTACATGCCTCAGCAGAGGCTGTGAATATGCATTTACAAAGCAATTTTAAAGACTGCTGGCTGCATGCCCTGCCCGACTTTCATGTGGGAGGGCTGGGAATTCATCTACGCGCTAAGCTTTCGGGCGCTTCTGTAATCGATTGTAAACAGTCGGGAAAATGGGATCCTGAGATGTTTCATCAGATGGCAGCAAATGCCACTTTAACGGCATTGGTGCCTACCCAGATCTATGATTTGGTGAAGGCTGGGCTAAAGGCTCCAGAAAGTTTGCGAGCGATTGTCGTTGGGGGAGGGACTTTAGACGAGGTACTTTACCACAAGGCTGTTCACTTGGGTTGGAAATTGCTGCCCAGCTATGGGTTGACGGAGTGTGCCTCACAGGTGGCAACGGCGTCATTGGGGTCTTGGGAAGGGCAGCAAGTATTTCCTATATTGAAAAAATTACCCCACATTTCCCTGAAAAGCGATTCTGAAGGTTTTTTGTGTATTGAGAGCCCTGCATTGTTGACAGGTTATGCTTTGGATGGTTTAGAGGGATTTCACTTTGTCGATCCAAAGGTAGATGGGTGGTTTCAAACCGAGGATTTTGGGGAAAGTTATAAGGAGGAAGTTACTGTAAGGGGGCGTGCCGCTAGTTTTGTTAAAATCGGGGGGGAAAGCGTTAGTTTGACCCGTTTAAATGCTTTGTTGGACAGTATTAAGAGCGAAGTTAGGTGTGGCTATGATGCTGCTCTGGTAGCGATTCCAGATGAGCGGTTAGGGCATGTGATCCAGTTGGTGACAACGGAAGAAGATAGAGGGTTGGTAGAGTGCTATCAGGCCGCGGTATTGCCTTTCGAGCAGATTAAAAGTGTGCGGGTGGTAGCGGAAATTTCTCGGTCGTGGAAGGGGTAGTTTAGTCAAAAGAGAAGGTAGCCAGACCGTCCCGGCCTGGTAAAAAGTCGTTAATTTTCAATTGGTTAATCATATAAAAACCGGCCTCGCTACCTTCTTTTTGTTCTTTTTTGCTCTTTTTCCTTTTATCTCTTGTTTCCTCTGTAATAGTTAACTATTTACTTTAAAATTAAAACTATAGGATAATAAATGTATTAGATACTGTTAATTTAATGAATAGTGGGGTAATTATGCATGTAGGACAAGGACAAGAGTTTGATCCTTCTGTTGGAATGTCTCAAGCGCCTGCAACGCAGCAAGTTGGAGCGCACGGGGCACATGTTGTTCAAGATCCGCGCGTCACACAGCAATTTCAAGCGTCAATGCCAGCCGGGGAGAGGATGGAAAGGGGATATTACCAATCTAGGCCTATTACGGATCAGACACAACAGTTAGTCAATGAGTTTGCTAATTTTGCAAGTGAGATAGATGCTGCAAAATCCACTATCCAAGACATAAAGAAAGAAATTGCGAATCTCGATAGTGCAAAAACAATGAATAAAAGATTACGAAATGTGGTGGTGGTGGGTATGTTGGTGACGGCTGCAGCCGTAGGTGTTGGGCTTATAAGTTTAACAGGTATAGGTGGTATTGCAGTAATGATCGGGCTAATTATGGGTATAGGAATTGCAGGAGGTTTGCATAATAAGGCAAAAGCTAAAGAGAAGGAAATAGGTTGGGCTAAGGAGAGGGTTGAAACTAGAGCAAAAGAGGTTAACACTGCGGCAGGAAGGTTGCATAAAGAGTCTTATCAAGTGCATTTCGAGGGACAGGAGTCGCGTCTTTCTAAGGCTCAGATTGTCGCTATGAACCCAGGTTTGAAGTCAATAAAGGAGAAGCTGGGCAAAGACTACAGCGTAGCTGCTAAAGATATACAAAAACAAAAGTCTGATGTATCGAATGCGCGAGTTAAGGAGTGGACTGCAATTATAATAGGAGGACTGTTCTCACTAACAATTGTAGGTATGATTGTAGGTCTTCCTCTTCTAGCTATGGGTATAAAAACAGGTGAAGCTACCGATAAAAAGGAAAAAGAAATAGGAAAAGCTGAAAGGCAACTAGACACAAAGGCTCATGAATATAGAAAGCTAGATATGTTGGTAGTACAGGGCGATCAAGCGCTAAGGGCAGCGCCTAAGGCAGAGCCAAGGGCAGCAGCTAGAGGCAGTACTGAATCGATTCACTATGCTCAAAAGGTTTTGGATAAAATTCCATCCGATGAAAGATCAGGTAAGCTCAATCGCAATGAGCTAAGAGAGTTAAATAGACTAGATGAGTTGGCAGAGCAAAGACCGTTGAATCGTAATGAGCTTGAACAACAATCCAAACTTTATGCACGGGGACTTCTTCGTGGTGTTGAAGGTGGGTAATGGACTGATTGCAGAAGTCCTCTTGACCGATTCAATTTTTTTTACCAGGCCGGGAGAGCTTGTGAAAAAATTAACAAAATTGCGACAAGTAAAAATTTAACACGGCTGACAATATAGTCTAGACCTATCAATTTTTTATTTTTCTGCGTTTTTGCCTATTTT
>JACDHD010000005.1 GCA_013821265.1 Parachlamydiaceae bacterium
GTTATTCCAAGACCAGTCTTGAAAAGGTTTTACTGTAAAGAGGTAGTATAACTCAAATAAAGATTTGACACTACAAAATACTGATTTTCATATGCTTAAATTTTTTCACAGCCTCTCCCGGCCTGGTTAAAAAAAGGACGACCAGACCGGGACGGTCTGGCTACCATACTGGAAAAATAACTGTAGGTACTCAGGAGTGCGGTGGCTTGCCACCGCTTTCATAAACATCGGCTTGCCGATGTCACAACGAACTGTGATGGGGTCGTCAAGCCGACCCCTATGAAAGCGGTGGCAAGCCACCGCACTCCAAAAAGAACATCTTTAAACTGCAGGATACTTTGCTAAAATGGTCCGTGCATGATCTTTTAAATTTTGTTTGCTACTATTAAGCACCCTTTGCAACAGTTCTCTACCCTGCTCTTCTGGAATCTCAAGAGCCTTAGTCTGACACCAATGCCCCAACAATAACGCCGCCTCCACCGATCCTTCTCGCGCTATTTTCATTAAATTATCGCGAAATGTGTCGTTATATTCAGGATGAGTAAAACCTGTCGTGTCCTCAAGTAAAAAAGACAACTCATGCATTAATAATTGTAGACCTTTTTGGGGATCACAGGAGCCGTTCAACCCTATTATTAGCCCCCATGCAAGAAGTATTAAACCATCTGGACAACCATACTTTATACTCAAATACCAGCGCAATGTAAGCAAGTTTTGCTCTTTCTCTAAAGCCCTTAAAACCAATTTGTAGACAAAGAGGGTGGCTTCAATCATTTTTGCCTCTAAGAATTGAGAAATACACTGTTCCTCTTTTTCTCTATCTAATGTCACTGCCTGTTCATAAAGTCCCAAAGCCTTTTTACGATCAGCCTTTACTGCCACTCCGAACCAATAGCAATTCCCTAATGTAATTAAAGCTTTTGCAACAAATTTTTTAAATTCTTGATTTTCAATTTTTAAGGCTTCTTCATACCATGAAGATTGCAACTGCAGCAGTTCAAAAATTTTTCTTCCCAAGAGCCTATCTTCGCCAAACTTCTCTTTGCTTTTAACATAGCGCTTAGGTTCTGCAGAAAATTTATCTACACGCACACGATTCATCAAATCATTTAATTCTTGAGGCTTCTCGATAAAATTTGTTTCGTAAATCCGGCTTAAAAGTTTGGGCAATCTAGCTGCCCGTTCATAGCATTCAAAGGCAGCCTGAAGATCTTTTTGAACGCCTACACCATACCAAAAGCAATTGCCTAATGTTGCCAGAGATGAAACATCGCCCTTATCTGCTAATGATCTAAGCATATCTACCAAGTGCTTTCCTAAAACTCTGCTCGCTTGATTATCAGCCATCCGTTCAGCTCTATAAGCTATCTCTTCATCATTTTCTTTTTCTTCTGCTTCCTCAATTACTTCTTCATCTACTTTTAATAAGCACAACAAATCGGAAGTCTTCTCACCTATACGGTATTCCCCGCATTGGTATAGTAGATATCGTTCATATGCTGTAATGAGCAAAGGTGGGACAAAAGCTTCTTTATGTTTTTTTATTTCTGCTAGGAGTTCTCCCGGCTTCATCCCCATAAGAATAGATCCTTCCTTATCCTCATCTTCAATTTCAAGAGCCTCCTCTCCTTCTAAAAACTCGGTTAGCCACAACAGCCAAATAGTATTTGAAATACCAATATCTTCGAATTTGAGGTTAATTCCACATGCATGATTGACCCACAGCTGCACAGCCCTTGCAGGACAAGAAGGAACACTAGGGGAAGACGACATAAATGATGATGTTTCAAAGAATGGCTTAAAGAAATCAAACGATTTTAAAAAAGCAGAATGAACAGGAACCATACCATCATAACATTGAATAAAAGTATCATGACCTTTTTGACAGACCTCTTGGAAATAAGCCTTTTGTGTTTCTCTAACACTTTCAGGCCAATCCCCCGTAATCTCGTAATGGATACCGTCATAACTTTCGTAAGCAAAGTGAGATGCTGAGTCTTTTTTTATAGCCTCCATCATTTTTTCATTTGAATCTTTCACTTGTTCATTTTCTTGCCTAATTGAATCTAGACCCCGCTCAAAAGCTTTGTGGGCAATATTTAAGATAGCATCAGCTTCTCCCTTCAATTGGGAATATCCGCTAAAAAAGGCATGCAAATGATTCAACGTTTCTAATTGATTGCGCACACCTTCATGATTTCTTTTTAATGTTCCTTCGAAAAATTGTACGGTAAAAATCGCAAGTGCCTTAATGCGTTGATGCTCAGGTTTATAAAAGTTAGAAATCCAACTAAGAATCCAAAAACATCCAGATTGCTTACGCAACACCACTAACTGTTTTGTCTGATCTTCATTAGAAACAACCTGGTATTTTGAACTACTCCTTCCTAGTTGAGAAAGCTGATCACACGTTGTTGTAAAATAATCGAGTCTATTCATAGTTATTCTAAGCCTCTCACAGACCGCTTTATACTCTTAGAATATTCTGCAAACGCCTTAAACATTCCATAGAATTTAAAAAATTGCTCTGATTTTGGGTTGCGTTTTGCCCAATCGCCCACGCTTTCGCTATCAAGAAAACTCTCCCTACCAGAATATGCTTGCTCAGCACATGCGATTTGAGAAACTTCGTAGAAATCTTTCTGCTGGCTATCTGTTAAAAAAGTACACATAGCTTTGACAATAACCTGGCCTTCTTTTGTCACGTTGGTAAAGGAAAAATCTTTTGATACATCCTTTGGATAATGAGCAATCGTCAAAAAAATAGCCTCTGAAACAATCAGTCCATCCCTAGGCACAACACTGTTTTTAAATAGACGTGCGCAACCTGTAGCAATCCAGTCTGCATTAAGTTGAAGCGCTAAATGCCATAAGCCAATGAATTCAAAGAGGTGCAGATTACATTTATTATGACCATAAAAGACAGAACAGAATTTTTTTACAACCCTACTCTCTTCCATACAAGCAATGCTTTTTGTTGTCTCTTTTGTATCCCCTTTACTCTCCTCTTGATTCTTTTTAAGGAGGAACGAATGTAATCGGAATTCCTCCCCTTCACATGAAGCTAACACAATATCACCACTATCCTGCTTCATACCTGTGCTGTGAAGTGTATAGAAACGACACATCGATATATTTTTTGCATAAAATTCTTTCAAATCTGCAATTCGTTTTTTCGTGCTAGCGTAGCTCCTTTCAAATGGTTCACAAAAAGGAATTTCTGTTTTATGACCTTGTTGCACAACTAAGGAACCAGCTAATTGCTTAATTTTTGGGTGATCAGGAAAACCAAAAAACCGATTTTGTGCCTCTACACTAAGACCTAGACCTGATGGGGCAAGAGATCGTATCAGTGTTTCAAGACGTGTCATCTCTGGTTGCACGTTTCGACAAATGTTGCGTCTTGCTTTAACTCGATCTCTAAAGCATTCCAGATTTTTTAATGCCGCTGAAGAAGATAACTCTTTCTGATGCGTTTCAAACAGCTCAATTATTTCAGCAAAAATTGTTTGCACTTTGGGATCTTTGTAACAAAAAAGCCAGCGCACAAGCTTGCACAAGCAGTTGATCCCCCAAGTCTTTGGAAAAGGTCTTTGCTGGACTGTGATGCCCTCTTTTCCTTTAACCAGAAAATCTTTCGGCCCAAAGGTTGCTAGCCGTTGTGATAATGCTAAAACAGGATTTATCTCACTATTCATAAAACTTCAAATTAAGTTAAACGAATAATATACATGATATTTAGTAACAACTCAAGATTTAATTCGTTTATTCTTATTTGTTCTATTTCAACAACACTAGGGACAATAGAGACATATGAGACTTTAGAGACGTTAGGAACAAATACGCAAACTACAGTTATTTTTCCTATATGGTGGTAGCCAGGCCGTCCCGGCTTGGTAAAAGTCGCTAACATCATTTTAAATCAATATAAAAACCAGACCGGGACGGTCTGGCTACCTTCTTGAGGTATCTGAAAGGCTGTTCTTCGAGAACCTCATTATAATGGGAGTCCAGAGGGTTCATACCCTTTGGCAGGGGTTCTAAGGGGACAGAGTCCCCTTAGCCTATGATCATTTTGCCGAAGGCGGTGATCATGAAGCAGGTGCGATTGTTGCAGGTGCCTGTTGCGACGATTCCTGATTCGAGGAGGGGTTGAGCGAAGACGGTGTCGACGAAGGCGTGGTCTTCTGGGGAGTAGTCTGGGATGGCATAGCGCCATTTTTTGCCTTTATTTTGGAGGGCGATTGGTTCATGTTTGCCGATTGGTACAGTGAGGGAGCGAAGGAAGTCGTCGAGGTAGTACCATTTTTTGGCTTCTAGGACTTTTAGGCTGCGTTCGATTTCGCGCATATCGCGTTCCGAGTAGACACCATTCGTTTGTTTTTCGAGGCGGGCGCTGGCATGTTTGTAGATTGTTAGAGCTTGCTCTTGCAGAGGCTGTAGCATCCATTCACACGCTTCTGGGAGGGCATTTGCCTTTTGCTTGTCTACAACGATCAGTTCTAAGTCGACAAGTTCTTTGATCAGTTGTTGTGTATAGGGAGTGCTTTTGGCTAAGAGAACCGATTTTTCCTGAATTTCTTCTAAGAGTTTAACGAGATCTTGCATGAAGCCGAAGTCTTCTGCATAAGTGCGTAGAACAGTTTCTTTGGGTCCAATCACTTGAGGCATCGTATTGCGTTTAAAGCGAAGGTAAGTGTGCCATTCGTGGATAGGGGTTACCATTTCTTCCCAATTTTCTTCTCTTCTTTGGTAGCCGAGACAACAGACGAAGTTATATTCTAGGTGGAGCATACATTCTTCAAAATGTTCTCGCGCAAGTTTATATTTTTTAATCAGTGTTTGGGCTGGAATTTGAAAATCGGGTGCTGCGAATACCTCGTCCATGATCGCGCGCATGATCGGATCTTCGAATTTTAGCTCTTGAAGGTAGCTTTCGTAAATTTTTGGTGTGCGTAGGCAGTTGTCGATAATTGAGGCAAAGATATTGTCGGCGGAATTGGAAATGGAATACCATTTAATGAGTTCGTGCATGGGGACTTTGCTCAAAAGACCTTGGATGAAGTCGAGTCCCGGTTCAAAGTCTTCATCAAACTTTAAAATCTGTTGTTCGTAGTACTTTCGCATCTCCTTATCGACATGAAGAATGTCATTATCGAAGCGAATGAGTTTGCTGCGTTTAAATTTTTCGATGGCGGGTTTAAGCTTTTGAGCGGAGACCTTTAAGCTTTCGGCTAGTTGTTTAACTGGAATTGTAAGGGAATCATCTAAAACTTCCTGAAGAACATCTAAGTCAAATAGAGAGAAATCGGCCATGAGGACGCGATTTTCGATGTCTCGTTGATAATTGTAATCAGAGAGAACAATGTTATTCTTTTTATTACAAAATCCCATCATAAGAAAATCCATCCGTCGTGATTTATTGAAGTTCAATTATACCACATTCAAAATAATTTGTCTATCAAAGAATAATCCTGTAGGGTGAAGACAAACGGACATGTTCATTATAATATGGAACCAGACCTCTCGGTCTGATTTTTGACTGCCAGGCCGAGGACGGCCTGTTTTTGCAGGGCGGGACGCCCTGGTTACCTTCAGACCGAGACGGTCTGGTGAACATGTACGAAATGAGGTGATCCCCGTGAGTGAAGAAACTTCCAGCAGCCCCCCGGCGAGCCACCAAAGCTTAACAGCTTTTTGCAATGCTTTAATAGAGGTGTTGGGGGAACAGGATTTATCACAATTAGAGGTTTTTGAGCTGTATTCTCATAACCTTAGATCGAAGACGCAATGTCAACATAAAGACTTTTGCGTCTCGATCTGTAAAGGTTATGATGCGATGCTCAAAGAACTCCGCAAGTAGCTTTTATTTGCGCTTGCGTTCGTTTTCCGTTAGGAAACGTTTGCGCATACGAATCGCATCTGGAGTCACTTCAATGAGTTCATCGTCTTGGATGTAATCAATCGCTTGCTCTAGTGTAAAACGACGCGCAGGAATTAGAATGATGTTTTCATCACTTCCTGATGCACGTACGTTTGTGAGCTGTTTTCCTTTAACTACGTTTACGATCAAATCGTTATCGCGACTATTTTCGCCGACAACCATTCCTTCGTACACTTCTTCTCCAGGAGAAACAAATAACGTTCCGCGATCTTGCAAGTTGAAGCAAGCATATCCGCTTGTTTTTCCACTGCAGATAGAGATTAGAACACCACGAGGACGACCAGGGATCGCACCGCGCCAAGGAGCAAATTCTTCAAAGATAGAAGTCAATATTCCTAACCCGCGTGACATCGTAAGAAACTCGTTGCGGTATCCCATTAACCCACGTGTAGGTAATAGAAATTCCATACGGGTAATTTTGTGCTCGTTAGTATCGAGATGTTGCATCTCTCCACGACGACGTGATAGCTCTTCGATCACAGATCCAGAAAACTCTTCAGGTACTTCGACATGAACGCGTTCAATCGGTTCATACTTTTCACCGTTAACTTGCTTAAGGATAACTTTTGGTTTTGACACGCTAAATTCATAGCCTTCTCGACGCATCGTTTCAATCAAGACAGAAAGATGTAACTCCCCTCTTCCTGCAACAGTGATCTTATCGATATCGCTTTCCGGTTCTTCAATACGAAGAGAAATGTTAGAACGCTTTTCTCTGTCTAAGCGAGTACGAATTTTGTTCATCGTCACATGCTTACCGCTGCGCCCTACAAATGGACTAGTATTCACGGTCAAATCAACGCTTAATGTAGGCTCATCAATTTTAATTGGAGGAAGCTGGACGATTTTGCGTGGATCACAAATTGTGTCCCCAATTGTCACGTCAGGAATACCAGATAGGCTTATAATATCACCCACACCCGCTTCTTCCATTTCAACTTTTTCTAAACCTAAATGCCCTTCAACACGTACGATAGAACAACGTGTTTGTTTACCTGTTTCATCAATATGAATCACTTGCTGCCCTTTGCGCACTGTGCCTTCTAAGATACGTCCACAAGCTTGTCTACCTACGTAGTCATCGTAACTAATCGTTACAGCTTGCATGAGGAACGGATTCGTCACGTCTCCTGTCGGAGCAGCCACAGCAGATATAATCAACTCAAACAATGGACGCATATCGTCGCGAGCATCGTTCATGTGTTGCATCGCAAATCCAGACAGTCCTGAAGCATAGCAATAACGGAAATCCAACTGCTCATCATTTGCACCGAGTTCGGTAAAGAGATCGAATGTTTCATTCAAGACACGATCTGGATCAGCATGTGGGCGGTCAATTTTATTTAGAACGACGATTGGCTTTAATCCCATTTTCAGAGATTTCGAAAGCACAAAACGCGTTTGCGGCATCGGTCCTTCCTGGGCATCCACAAGAAGAAGAACGCAATCAACCATTCCAAGAACTCGCTCAACTTCACCAGAAAAGTCAGCATGTCCAGGTGTATCGATGATATTGATTTTACAGTCGTTGAAGTATACAGAGGTGTGTTTTGCAAATATCGTGATCCCACGTTCTTTTTCCTGGTCGTTGGAATCCATCATGCGCTCTGATACTTGCTGATTGTTGCGAAAAATGTTGGATTGCTTCAACAAACTATCTAATAAGGTCGTTTTGCCATGGTCAATGTGGGCAATAATGGCAATATTACGTATGTTTTCACGGGAATGCATAATAATTCTATCTTTTGGTTAATTTAAAACTTGTTTGTTAGATTGTATCACATCTCGTTAAAAAATTTCAATAAAATATGTTGTTTCCTCTTGTCTTTATTCACTTTTCTCGATAACATGGACCCTCTTATGACTGAGGAGGCCCTGTGGAAACCCCTACCGACAATGAAAATACGGAACACGATGATCATCTAGGGAACATCCTTGAGTTCAAAACAACCCAGATTGAAGATGCCTTAAACGAAAAACTCGAACAAGCATTTCACAATCAAACCTCTCAAATCATTCTGCACGACATTGTCAAAATTGCGATTGAACATGACCCTATTGACTTAGCCCATGCCGTCACACGACTCCCCCCATCTTCGCGCATTATTGTTTACGACAACCTTCCAGACATAAATGCAAAGATCATTTTTATGATCAATACGGGAAATAACACCCGTTCCGCTATTTTTCGGCAAATCGATGATCAAGAAATTAAACGTTTAATCGAAGGCATGCCTGCCGACGAAGCTGTGTGGGTACTTGATGACCTTTCTGATCGACGTCTCAAGCGCGTTCTAGATAGCCTTGATCCTAAAAAAGCCAGTCGCATTCGCGAATTGCAACAGCACGATCGCCATAGCGCCGGACGCTTAATGACCAACGAGTTCTTCGCATTCCCCATGACAACAACTATCGGAGAAGTCGCTTCACAGGTACGCGACAACCCAGGAATCGAACTAACTGGTCGCATCTTTGTTTTAAATGCTGATGGAGAAGTGGCAGGATTTGTTCCTGAACGCAATCTGATTGTCAATCCTCACTACCTTCCCATTCGCCAAGTGATGCGTCCCATCTTACATAAAGTGACGGCTCACACATCTCGCGATGAAGTTGTCGATTTGATTGAACGTTACAATATCTCTGGACTACCCGTCGTGGACGAAGCCGATCACCTCATCGGAGTTATCTCCTATGAAGATGCTGTTGAGGCCATGAAAGACATCGCCGACGAAACGATTGCTAATATTGCCGGTACGGCAGAGGATTACGATGAACAGGAACAACTCTGGAAGCGCTTCCTTTGGCGTGCTCCATGGCTAGTCGTCACACTATGTGCGGGGTTAATTACCGCTACAGCGATGTCTCACTTTAGAGATCGCCTTTGGTTTGTCTTTGTTCCCTTCTTCGTGCCGCTGATTGCAGGGATGTCAGGAAACGTAGGCATTCAATGTAGTACCATTTTAGTTCGCGGGATGTCCACAGGCACGTTTTCTTTGGGGTCCATCCGCGAAGCTGCGCGTCAAGAGCTTTCCATGGGATTACTAATCGGTTCTATCTTTGGAATAGCTTGTGGAACTGTTGTTGCCGTTTTGAATTACATGGGCATGGAGCAGCTAGGATCCGATCCGCTTGCGCTAGGTACTACAGTGAGTTTTGGAGTCCTTGGAGCTTGCTTGGTTGCAACCATGTTGGGAACCTTTACTCCGTTCTTCTTTGCTCGTTTCCGCATCGACCCTGCAGTAGCTTCTGGACCACTTGTTACCGCATTTAATGACGTTCTATCCACGTTGACATTCTTTTTAGTTGCGCGTACCGTTTACATCTTTTTTAGTTAGGACACTTCATGCATAAAGATTCAGCCACAGAAAATCTTTCCTCTTCACGAATTACTGTGAAAGAATTTTTCCAGCTTTTAGGCATTAGCTTTATTGTGCAGCTGAAAAATTTTGTCGAGTTCTTGCGCGTCGCCTTTCGCTACTATAGCAACTGGAACTTTTGCAAAATTGACTTAAGTCTTTTGCTGATCTATCTCTTCAATAGTCCCTATGGAATCAGCAAAAAGTTTCTACAGAAGCGTGGCGCAAAAGATATCTATGCGTATGGCGAGACCCCCCTGTCTACTTGCGAAGAGATCGCTAAAAAGTGTCAGCTCTCTGCAACTGACACTCTGTTTGAATTGGGCTGTGGCCGTGGCCGCAGCAGCTTTTGGTTAAATGCCTTTGTTAAGTGCAACGTTGTCGGCATTGATTACGTTCCAGAATTCATTGCACGCGCCAATGACATCAAAGCACGGTTTACAGTTTCCGGCGTTACATTTCGTCAGGAAGACTTTTTAGCGACAAGCTTGGATGGGGCAACAGCCATCTATTTGTATGGAACCAATCTCAGCGATGAAGACATTGTTGCTCTGGTCAAAAGATTTGAGAAGCTTCCTGCAGGAACAAAGATCATTACGATCAGTTTTCCGTTAACAGATTACACTTCCGTTCCTTTCTTGAAGGTGATGAAGCGCTTTCCGGTTAAATTTCCTTGGGGCGAAACCGACGCCTACCTTCACATGATCTGATCATGCAGATGCAGACCCGTGAAAAAAAGCAATCTTGGATCTACTAGGATCCTGCCTATCATGTAATTTTCTCAGTATCGATAACTATCCGTTTTGTATGGCCCCTTCACATCGATACCTAAATAGGCTGATTGTTTAGGTGTCAACTCTGTCAGATGAACACCCAACTGCCCTAAATGCAGGCGTGCCACCTCTTCATCTAATTCTCGAGGCAAACAGTGCACCTTGCGTTCATATTTACCTTGTTGCGTCCACAACTCCATCTGCGCTAGCACTTGATTGGAAAAAGAATTGGACATCACAAATGAGGGGTGTCCATTAGCGCATCCTAAATTCACCAACCTTCCCTGGGCTAACAAAATCAAACTCTTGCCGCTATCTTTCCAAACGTAGCGATCAACCTGCGGCTTAATAGGTACTTCCTCAATGTTTGGATTATTGTGCAACCAAGCGACATCAATTTCACAATCGAAGTGTCCAATGTTACACACAATGGCATAATCCTTCATGCGTTCCATATGCTCTCTGCGAATCACATCTGTGCATCCTGTAGCTGTCACAAAAATGTCGCAAAATTCTGCAGCTTCTTCCATCGTAATCACCTGCAAACCACACATGGAGGCTTGATAGGCACATATAGGGTCAATCTCGCAGATCCATACACGTGCTCCCATGCCAAGCATGGCTTGTGTACAGCCCTTGCCCACATCTCCATAGCCCGCAATGACCACATTTTTCCCAGCAATCATCACGCCGGTGGCGCGCTTGATTCCATCTATCAGCGATTCACGGCACCCATACAAATTATCAAACTTCGACTTCGTGACCGAATCGTTGACATTGATTGCAGGGGCTCCAAGAGTTCCCTCTTTTTCTCGGCGCAGGAGTTGACGCACTCCGGTCGTTGTTTCTTCTGAAATCCCTTTTATTCCCTTTAGCAATTCCGGTCTTTTTTCATGCACAAGATTGGTGAGATCACCGCCATCGTCCAGAATCATGTTTAAAGGCTCATTTCCAAAAAGCAGTGTCTGTTCAATGCACCATTCATACTCAGCATCGGTCATCCCTTTCCAGGCAAATACAGGTACTCCTGTCGCCGCAATGGCTGCTGCGGCTTGATCCTGCGTCGAATAAATATTGCACGAAGACCAACGCACTTCTGCCCCCAGGGCAATAAGAGTTTCAATCAATACTGCCGTCTGTATTGTCATGTGTAAGCAGCCGGCGATGCGTGCACCTTTTAAGGGCTGTACCTTTTGGTACTCTTGACGAATTGCCATTAGTCCTGGCATCTCTTTTTCCGCCATACTCATTTCGGCACGTCCCCAAGCGGCCAGCTTGGCGCCTTCTTCGCTGTTTATATCTAGTTGTCGCACAATGCGGTAATCTTGTTTCATGTGTATTCCTTGGTAAAAAGGACAAAGGGCGTAAAGAGATTAGTGTTGGCTTAGGAACATAAAGCTTGTTTTAAGGCCAAACGGGCCGGAATTTCATAGCGAAGGCCAAGCGAAGCGAAGGCCTGGTACCAATTCTAAATAGATCCCAGAGTCCTGTAAGGACGGCATATTCTAATTCAACTAATTCGATCAGTAATAGAACATGTCGTCCTTACAGGACTCCTGAGCATTTTTGTATCATTACCAGGCCTGCGCTTCGCTTGGCCTTCGCTGTGAAATTCCAGCCTTGCAGGCCTTAGCACAGATAATAATGTTCCCTTTCAATAAACTTTTGAACATACCTCTTTTCGTTTCTTGTCACCTCTTTTTATCTTTACCTGTAGGTTGTATTTATTTTGAATACATTCGTTAAGAACACACCTAATGCAAATGAATCGTCACGGCGACGAAAACCCCACTATAAAAGGAGTCAAGAGGATGCAAATCCTCTTGTGGGGTTAAGGGGCAACAGCCCCTTAATTTGTAGTAAAAATGCGGATCGTGTAGGCTGAAGATCAAACAATATGATCAGGAAAGAGTATGACATCTGAATTTTTTGGAAACCCATTGGAAGAGCACAACGGAAACGGTAAAGCTGCAGCACCTTGCATCATGGTGATCTTTGGAGCCACTGGAGACCTAACCGGCCGCAAACTTTTGCCGGCGCTATACAATTTAGCAAGCGATGGACAGTTGCCAGCTCACTTTGCCTGTGTAGGTTTTGCGCGACGCGACAAAACCCATGGTGTGTTCCAGCAAGAAATGTTCGATGCTATTAACTGTTTTTCGCGTACAAAACCTGACCAAGCATTGTGGGATAGTTTTAAGAATCAGCTCTATTACCACCGCTCTGAATTTGATGACGACCAAGGTTATGAAGCCTTGAAGCACTTTTTGGACGAGTTGGATAAAAAATATGACACAAAAGGCAATCGCGTCTTTTACCTCTCCACACAACCTAGCTTTTTCCCGACAATTATCGAAAAGCTGCATAAACATAAACTGGTTTATCCCATTGGCAGCGATCAAAATGCCTGGTCGCGTGTCATCATCGAAAAGCCTTTTGGCAATGATCTGAAATCGGCGATAGACCTTCAGCAACAAATTTCTCAATATCTCGATGAAAGCCAAATCTATCGCATCGACCACTACCTAGGGAAAGAAACAGTTCAAAACCTCTTGGTGTTGCGCTTTAGCAATCCCATTTTCGAATCTGTTTGGAACAATCGCTACATCGACCACATGCAGATCACTGTCAGCGAAGAAATCGGCATCGGTACGCGCGGTCACTTTTTTGAAGAAGCGGGAATGTTGCGCGACATCGTGCAAAACCATGTCATGCAACTTCTGTCATTAGTTGCAATGGAACCCCCCACAAACCTATCTGCACACGCCATTCACGACGAAAAAGTAAAAGTACTGGAATCCATTCGACCGATCCCTCTTGATAACTTTGACGCACATGTCGTGCGAGGTCAATATGGTCCGGGCTTTATCAACGGAACTGCAGTGTGTGGATACCGACAAGAAAATAATGTGCCCCCAGATTCAAGTGTTGAGACATATGTGGCGCTGGAACTATTTATAGACAACTGGCGCTGGTCCGGAGTCCCCATCTACCTAAGAGCCGGAAAAAGGCTCCCAAAACGTGCTACAGAGATTGCTATCTCCTTTAAGCAAGCTCCTCCGGGCTGCTTGTTCCACATGATCGACAAGCCAATCGAATCAAACATCTTGGTCATACGAATCCAACCTGATGAGGGCATCTCATTAAAAATGAACTGTAAAGTGCCCGGACTAAATGGTCCGATTCAACCGGTTAAAATGGATTTCCGCTACAGCTCTCATTTTGGCATGACTCCTCCAGAAGCGTATGAACGGCTTCTATGCGACTGCATGGCGGGTGATGGCACGCTTTTTGCTCGGGTTGATGAAGTGTTAGCCTCCTGGAAGCTCCTTACACCTGTACTGGAACGCTGGCAAACCTCAAAAGCCGATTTCCCAAATTACGAAGCTGGATCTTGGGGTCCGGAGGCAGCAGATAAAATGTTGTCTAAAAGTAACCGCAAATGGCGCTTAATTTGAGGCATCGTCTATGTTCACCATAATATTGGACCAGACCGGGACGGTCTGGTTACTTTCTTTCTTTTGCAGGGCGGGACGCCCTGGTTACCTTCAGGCCGAAAACGGCCTGGTTCGTGAACATGTACGAGGCATCTATGAACACACATGAAGACATTCAAATTGCAAATATTGAAAAAGAACTTGCTTGTCTGCATGAATCCCAAAAGGCCAAAGAGCGTACGCCTGCGTGCCTATTTAATCTGATTATATACTCACAAAATCAACAGCGCAGCGACTACCTCCAACGCATTCGGCAAGCAATTATCACCAAATTTCCATGCCGCATTATTTTCATACAAGGCAATCCTGATCCCTCTGCAAATTACCTTAAAGTAAATGTATCAACGGAAACGGTAGGCAAAATTGTCTGCGATATGATCTACATTGAAGCAAGCACAGCCTACCTCAATCGCGTACCTTTCCTAATCTTCCCTCATCTAGTCCCTGATCTCCCCCTTCAACTTTTGTGGGGACAAAATCCTACGACAGACCAAATTATTTTGCCTCACTTGATCTTCCATGCTAACCGCCTCATTTTTGACGCGGACAATGCAGAAAACATCGGGCAATTTACACATGACATCTTAGAAATGATGCAAACCCACCCAAAGCTCTCTTTCTTAGATGTCAACTGGGGTCTTACTTCAGGTTGGAGAAAAGTACTTGCACAGGTTTTTGATACTCCAGAGGCACGTCAGCATCTTCAATTCACCAACAGTCTTAACATTTACTACAACGACCGCAAAGTCAATTGGCTTAAACACAATGACTTCCAACCTAGATACCTCATCGATTGGCTGGCAAGCCAACTCAACTGGTCCCTAGAAAATCATGTAGCCGATGATCACTTACAAACATTCACATTCCATAATGGAGTCAAAAATTTTGATATCCATCTACGTCCCCAACTACATGTAAATCTCTATCCAGGCACAATCGTGGGTATCGATGTGTTTGCTGAAGATGAACACTCCTACGTGATTGCTCCTATTCCAGACCTCCCTAAAGTTGTGGTTCATATCTCCACAGCAGAAACATGTGAACTGCCCTACACACTTCCCCTCTCTGGACTAACTCCCGGCTTCCACTACGTCAAAGAACTGCTTTTCGCAGACACAAGCGAACACTACAAAAAAATGTTAGCCGTCGAAGGAGTTGTATGACAATGCAAGGCATCCAACCGCTAGATGAACGCCGCGACATCGTTGTCCCCGGCAATACAGACGAAACTCTAAAATTTTGTGTCGAACACTTCATCCTCCAGGCCAACCACGCAATCGCCACACACGGAAAATTCACGGTCGCTCTTTCAGGTGGCAGCACCCCAGCAGCAATCTACAAAAGCCTGTCCGATCCTAAAAATAGCTCCAGAATCGATTGGACACGCGTATTCCTCTTTTGGAGCGATGAACGCTGGGTCCCACAAACCGACAAAGACAGTAACTACCACATGGCAATGACGGCAGGCCTAAACACTCTCAACATCCCCTCCAACCACATTTTCCCCATGCCCACCAACGGCGATGACTACGAAGCCAAAGCCAACGCCTACGAAAAACTCATCCAAACACATGTCCCAAATCTCTCCTTCGACCTGGTCATGCTAGGCATGGGCGAAGATGGTCACACTGCCTCCCTATTCCCCAAAACACACGGCCTACACTCCAACAGACACTCAGTCATCGCAAACTTCATCCCCCAAAAAGATACCTGGCGCCTAACTCTCACCTTCGAATGCATCAACTCCGCACGCCACATCGCAATCTACGTCCTCGGCGCCAACAAAGCCCCCATGGTCAAACGCGTCCTAACCTCCCCCTTCACCCCCGACGAACTCCCCATCCAAAACATCGGCACCCCCTCCCACAAAGCCCTCTGGATCTTAGATGACTCTGCAAGGGGCTCTGCCCCTTGACCCCGTTAAGGGAACTTCGTCCCTTAAAACCCTACCAAAGGGCTTGCGCCCTCTGGACTCCCTTTATTGTGAAGTTTGCGTCGCCGTGAGCGTTTTGATGTGTAGGGTTGTATTTTTTTTGTGATTCATTAAAAAGCGATGCTTTTTAAAGAATCAAAAACACAAACCAACAAAACCTCAAGACAACATAACCTGCACAACAAGGGGGTGCAGAAGGTACAAAACTTAGTGGGATTAAAGGAATAAAGTTCCTTAAAGGGTGAAGAGGACAACCTCCTTTCCGAAGTCTACAAGATAGCCAGGACGTCTCAAAAAACAGGCCGTCAGGCCTGAAAGTAACCAGGGTCCCGCCCTGCAAAAAAAAGAAGGTAGCCAGACCGTCCCGTCTGGTAAAAAAAAGGACAACCAGTCCCGGGACGGCCCATAATAAAAGTTACTCAGAGTGTGCGGGACTTTTAGCACAGCTTTCATAAACAAAGGCTTGCCGATGTTACTTAGAGAGGTTTGTGATGGCGCAGAGCCTTGGCAGCGGCACGATCGATGATGTGAGATGTAAGCCCACCAAAAGACAACGAAGCCAACAGCATCGAAGTGATGAACATCAAAATTGCCAATGGGATGCCAAAATAACCTACAAAGACCACACTGGCAACACAACCAACAGCCGATGCAATTAAAAACAAGAGGTCTAATACTCCACTTTCTATGCCATATGGAATCACACCCGTAGAACGTCTTGCATCAATCTCTTTACCAGCTGACTTTAATTCCTTGAATGCTTGATTTGTCATAATCAATCGAATGTTTAGTTTTTTTAAGCCAGGAGTGTCTCGAGCAGCCTCAGCCATGATTCTACCTTCTGCTCCCTTAATTCCAATTTGATGATCAACATCATCAGTAGTACGTCCATCATGGAGACGAGTCACCTCAATATAACATTTTCCATTCTGCTGTAATTTAAATAGAGCCCTCCATCCAATACCCAAAATCTGCCTGTAAGACGTTTCAGTTAATTTAAAATGTCGCATATCATCTTTCGTACGAGTTGTTAAAAAAATTTGAAGATCCACTCTATTTGAATAAGTTTTCTCGTTTTTTATCCCCGACTTCTCAAATTCTTGAGTATGGATGTGGTTACGGTCGTATGATGAAAATTTTTGTTAGGGAAGCAACATCTTCGACTATTCTACGATCGTGGTAACGTCTGGGGCTTCTCCGGCTGTTCCGATGATTTCGACGTGGTTCCGGTGGCCGATGAGGATGATTTAATGACCTTGAGCTGCGAAGCGTTTCACAGCTGAGTGTACGCGAGTTACTAAACCGCAAGTTGCATCGATTTCGATCAGCTGGCGCTGTTTTGCGTGTTCACGGACAGCTGGAGAAACACCGTGAGCTGAGTAGATTAAGCGAGCACCTACGGGAACATCTTCGAGGTCTTCAATGAAAACGGCTCCTTTGGCTTTAAGACCATCTACAACGTGGCAATCAATCCGAATAATCCGGATGGACTAAGTATCGACGAACTAGGATATGGGAAATACAATGACGGCTTCGATGATATGAAAAAATATGGACTGAAGCGCAGTTCAGCTTTCCATACTTGTACGATGGGGAAACAAAGGCAACTGCCAAGGCATACGGATGCCTTGCAACTCCACATATCTTCGTCTTTGATGCCAAACGTAATTTGCGCTACAAAGGGCATCACGCAATAAGGATCGAAGATCTTCCTTTCAGAGGTTTTTCTTTAGGCAAAATCCGTGGACCAAATACGGGCAGCAATTTACATTAATGGCATAAATCAGAATTCTAAAAAGACGGTTAAATTACGATTACGAATGGCAAGAGTCCACCACATTAGTTGACCCTTGCCGATTACACGATTAATTTTAAACGTTTGTTTGTTTTAATCGTCCTGTTGTTGGACGATTAACTGGCCCAGAGCTTGATTCACCTGAGCACATGCCGGCTAAAGCATCAGAAAATGACAGATCAACTTCTGACATTTGGTATAGGGCGTTGTTAGAGATTTGAGACATTTCTGACTCAATCACTGTATATTCTTGCACGATCTGAATATTATTTACGGGGATCTCCAACATAAACTTCTCCTTTTAAAAGATTTCACAACTCTTTTATGGATCAAAATGAGATATTTTTCAATATCTTCATCGAATTCAGCAATTCCTCCAAGAAAAACACATATAATTAGCTGATTAAACCATATTTCTTTGAGAGATTTTTTTTAGAAAATTGCTGAATCGAATTGACATGTCCTGGACTAACTCTGTACCATCATGCAAGTTAATGAGCGCGAAGAACCGAACACAAATAGTGATGGGGAGAGATTATAATGAAAACGATATGCATCAAAACTAAACTAAAAAAAGAGCTGATTGAAGAGATCAGGATTTGGTTTCAAACAATAAAAAATAGGATGAGTGAAACGTTAGAGTCATTGGAAAATGAAGGAGTTATTGTTGAATCTGCGTTTTTAGACAAGCAAGGAGACGAGCTTTATCTTATTTATTATTTGAAAGCAGAAGACATCTCACGGGTTTATGAAGTATTCAATAAATCGACTTTAGCGATCGACCATTATTACAAAGAATGTTGGAAAAAGTACTGTGAGGGACGAGAAGTTTTAGAAGAACTTTTAGATATTGACAGAATCGATAATGTGAAAATTGTAAATGATGCATTTTAAACCAAATTTCCATGTAGAAATCATTGATTCTGAGCAATTGGTGTTATTTTCAGAAGATAAACATCACTTGTTAAGAGGTTCAATTTATGTGGCTATAGGCAAGCTGATTCGTATTGGTCCACGGCCTGAAGAAGAACTCACCAAAGAATTATTGCCGAGATTCCCTCTTGAATTTATTCGAGAAGCCTTAAAAAGACTTAAGCAAAAGGGCTTCGTCTCAAATTTGTGCGAGCAAGCACCGAAGAATATTTTGGCATTTTGGTCCGATTTAACATTAGACGAGGAAGTACGGGTCAAGCCATCCTTTTTTATTAAAAATTTGAGTCGGTATAGTTCGTCAGATCTTATCAAAGCTCTAGATAGTCTATCTTTAAAGATGGAAGAGTCTGGAGATTTTTTTATTGTGATTGTTGATAACTACATATCTGGAGAGCTTGAAGAGTTTAATAAAGCACGGTTGCTAGACAAAAAACCTTGGATGCTGTTAAAACCATCTGGACGAGTCATTTGGATGGGCCCTATTTTTGAACCGAGTCGTACGGGATGCTGGAATTGCTTGGCGGAAAAATTAAAAGAAAATAGACGCGTTGAAGTAGATCTTTTCGGTCTAAAAAACAACGATCTGAATGTTTCTTCTCTCGTTCATCTACCTACTACGCAGATTATTGCCATGAATATGGCAGCAAATGAAGTTGCCAAATGGGAAAAATCTCCACAGTCTCATCAACTTCACCAAAATCTTTTGACATTGGATGTAGGGAGTATGGAGATGCGCCTACATCCATTTAAGCCACTAACTAACTGTACATCATGTCAACCGATCAACCAACGAGATAAGAAGCAGTTTCCATATCTGCAATCATCCCCTAAAAAGTATTTTTTTGATGAGGGTGAACGTTCATGCTCATTTGATGACACCTTACAAAATCTCAACGACAATATTAGCCCTATCACAGGCATGATTTCTTCGATACGTCATTCTATAGTTAATGGCGAACATATTTGTTATACAGTGAGGACTCTTCCGCTTCCTTCTGAGCAATTGTGTCATGAGCGATACCTTAGAATGCCTGACGTAGCAACGGGAAAGGGAAAAACAAAACTACAAGCCACTGTAGGGTGTATTGCAGAAGCTATCGAACGATATAATTGCACGTTTACAAAACAAGAAGAGCTTCGATGTACCTATGAGGATATCAAACATGAAGCGATTCACCCATATACGTTGCTCAATTTCAGCGAATGGCAATATGATAATCGCGAGAAAATTAATGTTTATAGGCTAGGATTTAACAAAATCCCTAAACGTTATGATGGGTCAACAATTGGTTGGACAGCTGTGCATTCAATGACACACAATCGAATTTGTTACATTCCGTCATCCTACTGTTATCTGTCTTATCCATTTGAAAATGACGTTGAAATATGTCCGGGAAATAGCAATGGATGTGCCAGCGGGAATTCTCTAGAAGAAGCCATCTTCTACGCTCTTCTTGAACTTGTCGAAAGAGATTCTGTTGCGATTTGGTGGTATAATCGAATTAAAAGGCCCCATGTGGATCTTGACAGTTTTAATGATCCTTCATTCAATCAAATCCAGGCGACGTTCAAAAAAAACAATCGAGAGCTATTTGTTTTAGATATAACTACTGATTTACACATTCCATGCTACGTTGCTGTTTCATGGAAATCCAACGGCAGCCAAATATTTTTTGGGACAGGTTCGCATTTACAGCCACGTGTGGGCGTAGCACGAGCAATTAGTGAACTCAATCAAATCATGATCCGAGCGAATACACCTAAGAATGTCGATTTGAACACCATCGCTCCCGTTGAAAGGGATTTAGTGAAATGGTCCATAAGTGAAATCATTGGTGACCATCCGTACATGGTACCTAGAGGGGTTTGTCATCCAAAAATATTGTATCCCAAAACCGATGATTTTCTGACAGATGTTAATTTACTCATTCAAAACTTGAAAAACTTGAGTTTAGAGGTGTTTTTGTTTGATTTAACCAATCCTAATATTCGACTTCATACAGCTAGAGTAGTGATTCCAGGTTTAAGACATTTCTGGTCCAGATTAGGTCCTGGAAGGTTATATGATACACCTGTTCATTTAAAATTGATTCAAAAGCCTTTAACTGAGTCTGAAATGAATCCAATACCCTATTTTTTATAGATTTCACTATGCCTATATTCATTAAAACGACTCCAAGGATAAGACTGAGATCTTTTAATAAAGAATCTTTAACATTTGTAATCGACGAAAATAGAACAGCGACTTTCCACGTACAAACTCAACAAGTTCTTACGAATCTATTGTCTTTTATACGTGAAGGTCAATCTTTGGAGATTTTGGAAAAGCAGGAAAAAACTGATGCATCTCTATCCAGATTGTGTTTATTCATAGAACAGTTAAAGAAAAATGGTCTGGTTGAGTACTATTTCAATTTTAATGCTTCTGAAAACGTTGTAGTGTCTCCCAAGTCATTGAATTTTAAAAGTTCAACTTTAAGTCCAAATAATATGACGCTCAAACAATGCCCCTATATTCTTTCTAGATTTGCTTATTTTCGAAGACAAGACGATAAAATGATGCTGGAATGTCCTTTGGCTCCTTTCCGCATTTCTTTGAATACAGCATTTTTTAATCGATTGTTACCTTATATCACTGGCGCGGAGAATTTGACAAACTATGAGTATAAGACTCTTCAAGAGGAGAAAACTTGGAGAGCTTTTATCAGCTTATTAATCAAATATAAGGTTATTCATCCTGTTCAGGAAATTGAAACAGAAAATCTGCAATTTTGGGAATTTCATGATTTGGTCTTTCATTCAAGCAGTCGTCGGGGAGAATTTGATGATAACGTTCGCTTTGGTGCAACTTATAGATTCCAGGAAAAATTGAGCCCTCCATTGACTTTTAAGGATATAGATGTCAATAGTGCGTTTGAACTATACAAACCGAATCTTGATGAATTAGCAATTAGTGACTCGCCCTTCTCGAGGGTACTGGAAAGTCGAAGGTCTATAAGGGGTCATAGCGATAGCAAAAAAATAACTTTGGAGAAGTTGGGCGAGTTTTTATATAGATCAATAGGCTTACGCGAAGTTGTGAAGATGCCTATACAAGATGCTATATTTAGGCCTTATCCTGCTGCAGGGGCTATTCACGAAATCGATTTTTATTTAGTGATAAATGTTTGTAATGGCATAGAACCCGGTGTCTACTACTATCATCCCGTAAGGCATACATTATGTAAAAAAAATGTAGGTATGTCATATATTGAAAAAATAATTTCAAATGCAAAGTTTGGAATGGGAGTCGCTGCAACTGCTCCTCAGATTGTTTTTGTTCTTACATCGAGATTTAAGAAAATTGCTTGGAAATATGAAAAAATGTCTTATAGATGTACGTTGATTTCGATGGGGGCAATTTTCCAAACAATGTCACTTGTGGCAACGTCAATGAATCTTGCGTCTTGCATTGTGGGATCGGGAGATTCTTCTTTGTTTGCGGAAGCATTAAATATTGATTCCTTGGAAGAAGGTGCAATAGGTGAATTTACGTTAGGAGTTCCTTCCGACTAAATCTTATTTTCTCCTAGTTTTTTACAATTATTCATCTTAACACGCATTTTGATCTAGATTATAAATATCTAGAAAAATTAAAACGCTGCTGTGACAATTGAATGTTTTAAAGGGTCAGACATGGGCCGGGCTTGGGCTGTCAAAAAGTAACGATTTTTGACAAAAATGTTGAATCCATTTTTCTTCCAATTAAATCGAAAAAAGTTTACATATTTTGTTTTTATAAAAAATACCTTATTCTAACCAATATGGAATCAATGAATAGTCACAACACACTTCCTACACCTCAAGAACTGATAAAACTATAGCATGGCTTATGGAGAGTCGCGATCATAGGAAAAATAAATGCTTGCAAGCAAAGCTCCAACTAAAACGTCAAACATTGGCTCTCAATAGAGCTCGTGAAGGGCGTTTTTAACTGAAAACCCTGCTTAGAACTCTAAAAGAACAATCTACACTCATGCTGCGAAGTGATTTTGCTTCCTGTTTTTGAAAAGTACTTCTGTATTTTTGCGAGCTCCTAGAGGAAAAAAACTCGAATCTGCCCCATTATAAATCACAATCAGGGGTTTAGGGGCAGAGCCCCTTCAAAGGATAACAGCAGAAACTTCAAAAAGACTAAGAAGCTTAAATGACTTCGAGCGCTTTGACAATGGGTTTAGGGAGTTGGAAGACGACATCTTCTTGAGTGAAGACGACATCTTCGACATCTTTGACACCGAATTCGACGAGGCGTTGGATGCAGCTTTGGACGATACTTTCCGGTGTTGAGGCACCCGCTGTAAGACCTATCGTCTTAATGCCGACGAGCCATTCTCCGCGGATTTCGTTTTCGTTGTTGATGAGGTATGAGGGGATGCCGCGGCGTGAGGCCACTTCGCGGAGGCGATTGGAGTTAGAACTTTGGGGATCGCCCACAACGAGGACGAGGTCGGTTTGGTCGGTGATTTCGCGTAGGGCCATTTGGCGATTTGTGGTTGCGTAGCATATTGAGGAGCTGGGTAGAGTGGCGATGTGGGGGTATTTTGCGATTAGGGCTTCGGTGATTTCTTTGACATCATCTAGGCTTAGGGTTGTTTGTGTGATGTAGAAGAGTTTGTCTTTATCTGTGAATGTGAGGGAAGCGACATCTTCGACTGATTCTACGATCGTGGTAACATCTGGGGCTTCTCCGGCTGTTCCGATGATTTCGACGTGGTTGCGGTGGCCGATGAGGATGATTTGATGACCTTGAGCTGCGAAACGCTTCACAGCTGAGTGTACGCGAGTTACTAGCCCGCAGGTTGCATCGATTTCGATCAGTTGGCGCTGTTTTGCGTGTTCACGCACTGCTGGAGAGACACCGTGAGCTGAGTAGATTAATCGAGCACCTACAGGAACATCTTCGAGATCTTCAATGAAAACGGCGCCCTTAGCTTTTAAGCTATCTACAACGTGGCGGTTATGTACGATTTCGTGTTTGACGTAGATGGGGGCTCCCCATAAAGTTAAAGCCTTTTCTACCGTTTCGATTGCTCGTTCGACGCCTGCGCAAAATCCACGTGGTTTTGATAGAAATAGTTTCATCTGATTCTCCTGTTTGGACCCTGATTGCGACTTTATAATAGGGCAGATTCGAGTTCTTTTCCACTAGGAACTCGCAAAAATAAGGAGGTAATATTGTCTAATATTGCCTCCTTATTTTCGATGCCTGTGCGAATTCCTAGAGAGAAAATAATCTCGAAAATGCCCCATTAGAAAGCCGCAATCATGGGTCAGAGAAGTAGCATATCACCGGTGCTGACAAAAATGCAACTGATGCTATCTGTGATCAGGCTTTTGTTTTAGGCGATCTGTAAAAGAAAGGATCATGTCTGACAATGTTTTGTTGATTTCCGCATCGAGTTGTTCGGGAGGAGAGACAATCAACTCCTGTTTTTCCCATGAAATTGTTTGCCAGGTGAGCCCAGGTTTAAAGTGCACGCGGTCGATTTCAACCTCTTCAAAAAGACGAACTGCGCAGTATGCCACAAATCCTTTCTCTATAGGCTGGATCATGACTAATACGTGAAGGAAGGGCAAAGGAGATCCCCCCATATTTGTTCTAACGTTGACTCCACCATTTCTCAATAGAGCAGATAATTTACCTATAATGGCTTCGCGGGTGATTGGAAGGGCAACGGCTTGCGGTTGGATTATTTCAACATCGAGACCCACATTAGAGCTTAAATTATAAAGATTTTCACTACCTACCCAAGCACCACCTTGTTGTGTGACGACTCCGGGAGAGCCATAGATGGCATTCAAAGAGGAAGGAACATATTCTCCTGGTCTATCATAAGGTCTTTGTTGAGGTAATTGCGTTCCTGAACTTGACGCTGGACCAGCTCCAGGACGACCCGCTCCTGGATTTTGCACAGGTTGCCCAGGTGCCGATTTGCTACCGCTAGAGTATCCCTTTGTGGGTGGATTTGTGGGAAGAGCCGCATAGGAAGTTGCTGTCGCACACATTAAAAAGAATACCATCCATCTACACAACATATCCTACCTACTGAACTTTAGTTTCGGGAATAGGCGTCGCTGGGACTCTTTCCAAAGTTGGGGATGGCGCTAACTGTGGGGTCAGTTGAAAAGAATTAATGAAGAAATCATATTCAGCTTGTTGAAAGTGTGCGACTTGGGCTGCTGATGTTAATAAATATAGAGTATCGTTGACAATGAATGCTTTGCCGTCAATGGTAGCCTTTTCGTTTTCCACAGAAAAGTCTAGTGAAGAGTATCCTTTATAAGTGCCCATTTCCATTTTCTTTATTTTGCTTTGGGCATTGTTGGCGACAAGTTCGTTCACAACATTTGTAAGAACCTCTTTGTCAATGCGTGCACTAGAACTGTCGAGCATCGTGATCAAGCTGATCATGAAAATTGTTCCGTTGTCTTTTTCAGAGACATACATTTCATACTTACGCACTTCTTTTGTCTTAGGATTATCCAATTTTTCGGTTGCGTGTTGCGGGAGTGAAGGCAGTAATACTTTAAATGTCTTAGAGGGAGAGACAAATTCATGCCAACTTTGAATATTGCTTTCTTGCTGTGGCAATGCCTTTGCTGTTTGCAACTGGGTTTCAACACCAGGCTTTGTGGGCATCTCCGCGGTCTTTACCATTAGAAAGCCAATAAGGACTAAAGAGGCTCCAGCCGCTAGCCACAACGTTTTTGACATAAACTGCTCCAATAAATTCAGATCGATTTAATTTTAATATATATAGTACTAAGCACAAAAAATAAAGATATTTAGGTAAGATACGAATGAAACGATTGCATAAGTCAAACGAGGCATCGAAAAGCAAGGGAGCGAAAGTGCTATATGGAATCTTGATCTTGATCTTTCTTTTCTTCAACTTTTCTATATTCGAGTATTTATATCTCAGTTCGCTAAATCAGTTGATCGGATTGATAAATGTCGGCTCTGAGCGAAATGTTGCGAAATGTGTAAAGGAAAGATTAAGATCAAGATCAAGATCGAGATTAAGATCAAGTCGAGATTAAGATCAAGAAAGGAGGTCCCGCACTCCATATAGCACATTCGTCCTTTAGGTTTTTCTATGCCTCGTTTGACTTCTATTAGATCACAAAAAATTAAGCTGGAGAAAAAGTCGTTCGAGACAATTTGCTATTGGGGTAGAGCGAGCTAATCCTAACTTAGCTTGATCCACTACTTCTTGCACGACTTCTAAAGGTAAATTGTATCCCTGTAACAAAGCGCGTTCAAGATCGGCCTGTGCATGTCGATGCATGAGATAGGCCATATCGCCTTTTACTTCGATTAAATGTAAGTCGCGATACCAAGATAAGATCGTATCAAAAATGATGTTAGACTCTTGCATCAGATGCATGGCTAAAGCCCCATCGATTTCTTTATCAATTGCTTGCTGCTGCATACTCGTGGGTCCTTCTGGATAACCACGCGCAATTTCCTCTCTAGCAACCTCTTCGCGTTGCTTTTGCATCTCTTCGATATGAGTACTGAGCGCACCAGCTGCTTCTGTCAACTCCTGATAGGTAGATAGGCGCCCCTTAGACAGCAAACTTAACATCTGCCCTTGGAGGGCGTTTTCTCCCTGTTCTAAATACTGCTGCACACGCCCCATCGAACCTTTAGTTCTCTGAACAATCTGTGAAGCCTCTTCTGAACTCTTATTCCATTTTGTTGCTACAAAAGGAACCATTTCTTCTTCAAATAGAGCCTGGAAGTATATTTTGCAGCAGCGTGAACGAATGGTTGGCAATAGTGCCTGAGGCGAACTGGACAGCAATATGATCACGCTGTGAGAAGCTGGCTCTTCAAATGTTTTTAAAAGAGCATTTGCACTCGGTGTCAGCATGCGATCTGCATCGTGAATAATGAAAACCTTGCGCTCCCCTTCAAAAGGAGGCAAATAAACGTCTTCACACAGTTGAAGCATCGATTCCATGCTGTGCATCCCTAGCTTGCCTTCTGGCTGGTAGATATGCAGATCTGGATGCATGCCTACAGCACATTTGTGGGCATGCTTGCCCTCTTTATCGTTGACACACAAAAGGAGTCGAGCCAATTCCTTGGCAAATAAGCTTTTTCCAATCCCATCGGGACCCGCAAATAGCAGCGATTGCGCAACCGTTTGCTTGTGCACCATGCGCTCCAGATATTTCTTAATGGGATCGTTGCCGATAATATGAGAAAATGCCATTGGTACAACCATCTAAGCCTTTTTTGTTGCTAACAATGGTAGAACCTTTTTCCACACATCAGCAAACACTTTGCTTATTGGTTGGCTTGCATCGACTTTACAGATGCGTTCAGGATGCTTTTCAGCCAAGTGTAGGAGTCCTTGACGCACGCGTTGATGAAAGTCTAGCTTTTCTGACTCCATGCGATCGAGCTGGCCAGGATCTGCATTTTCTTTAAAAGCGTGACGTGTGCGTCGCAACCCTTCAAGAGGATCAATATCTAAAAAAATTGTCAGGGAAGGCTGCACATCTCCACACACTAAGTCACACATCTGCTGAACGGTGGACTCGCCGAGTCCTCGCGCAAAGCCTTGATAAGCTACTGTGGAATCGTTAAAGCGATCACACAAAACGATCTTGCCTGCTTGTAGAGCGGGTTTGATCAGTTCTTCAAGGTGTTGTGCTCTTCCTGCTAAAAACAGGAGGAGTTCTGCTTGATTTCCTATTTGAATGGATGCGTCATGGTTGAGAACCCACTTGCGAATTTGTTCTCCCAGAGCAGAGCCTCCAGGTTCGCGCGTTCTAACCACTTCAAAGTGATGAAGAAGCAAATCCTTCTGTAATTTTTCGAGGATGGTGGTTTTGCCCGCACCATCTCCACCCTCGAAAGAAATAAACAATCCAGATTTGCTCATTATTCTATTCTGGTTGACTCTCATTGCTTTCAGCGGAAGCCTCTTCATCTGAAGCATCTTCCACAGCTACTTTTTGAATTGCAATGATTGCATCATCTTCGCGCAGATTGACCAGTTTTACGCCCTGAGTACTGCGACCCATCACGCGTAAATCTTTCATGCTAATGCGAACGGTTTGTCCTGCCGCAGACATCATCACCATGCCGTCATTATCGGTCACACAGAGAGCTCCCACAACGCTTCCGTTGCGCTCGCTAGTGATGATAGAACGCACGCCGACGCCTCCACGGTTAGTCTGACGGAACTCTTCTACTTCAGAACGTTTTCCAAAGCCGTTTTCGCACACAACAAGAACTGTTTCGTCACCGTTAACCACTTCACAGCCAACAATGTAATCGCTTTCATCGCGCAATGTGGCACCTTTGACTCCACGAGCCATACGACCCATTGGACGAACTTTGCTTTCGTCAAAGCGCACAGCCATTCCATTATGCGTGAAGAGCATGATTTGCTGATTTGCTTTTGCCAATCGTGCTGCAACTAATTCATCGCCTTCATCGATAGCTAGAGCCCAGATCCCTTTGCGACGTGGGTTGCTGAACAGACTTAGCTCTGTCTTTTTGACCACAGCTTTACGTGTTGCCATCAAGATAGAGGCCTCTTCTTCGAATGAAGAGATGCGCAAGACCGTTGCAATCTTTTCTCCAGGCTTAATGTCCTCTAGCAGATTGACGAGCGGTTTTCCTTTTGACTTGCGTCCGGTTTCAGGAATTTGCCACACCTTGAGCCAGTAGCAGCGTCCCAATGTTGTGAAGATCAATAAGTGATCGTGTGTCGAAGCGACATATAATCCCTTAATTGCATCTTCTTCGCGTTTTAATTGGACGCCGGCCACACCTTGGCCTCCACGACGCTGTTCGCGGAACGTGTTAACAGGCATTCTCTTGATGTAGTCATCTTCTGAAATGGTGATCACAGCTTCTTCGTTTGGAATGAGATCTTCCATGTTGAATTCACCTTCAGCCGCAACAATTTGGGTTCTGCGTTCTGATTTATGATTTTTCTGGATATCAGCTAATTCGTCTTTAATAATGCCGCGCACCATTGTTTCACTTGCAAGTACAGCACGGTAGTAATCAATTTTCTTGAGCAGTTCCTGATATTCTGCATTGATTTTATCGTGCTCTAAACCTGTCAACTGGTAGAGGCGCAGATCTAAGACAGCATTGGCTTGACGTTCGCTAAATGTGAAACGCTCCATCAATTCTTTGCGTGCTTCATCGCGGTTGTTGCTGTTGCGAATCAAACGAACAACCTCGTCCATGTGATCAATCGCTTTCAGGTAACCTTCTAGAATGTGACCGCGCGCTTCTGCTTTCATAAGCTCAAAACGCGTACGGCGACGTACCACTTCGATGCGGTGATCTATCCACGCTGAGATTAATTGCTTAACGTTCATTGTGCGTGGAAGGCCTTTATCTAAAGCCAATGTATTGCAACCGAACGTAATTTGCAGATCGCTGTACTTGTAGAGTTGATTGATAATCACCTCTGGAACTTCATTGCGCTTTAGTTCCATGACTAAGCGCATCCCATCTTTATCCGATTCGTCGCGTAGATCTGAAATCCCTGTAATTTGCTTGTTGTTAATCAGTTCTGCGATCTGTTCAATCAAGCGAGATTTGTTAACGTTATAGGGAATTTCATCAACAACGAGGCGTTGTTTATCTGCATTGTCTTCAAAATCTTCAACGCGAATAACACCGCGTAGAACTAGCTTTCCACGTCCCGTGTGATAAGCCTCTTTGATCCCACGAAATCCACAGATAATACCACCTGTAGGAAAGTCGGGTCCTGGCATCACTGACATAATTTGGTCAATTGATGTTAACGGATTGTCTAGAAGCAATAATGTTGCTTTAATGAGCTCATTGAGGTTGTGTGGAGGAATGTTTGTCGCCATCCCCACAGCAATTCCTGAGGATCCATTGCACAACAAGTTTGGAAACTTAGCTGGAAATACAGTAGGTTCTGTTTTCGTTTCGTCGTAGTTGGGTGTGAGATCTACAGTATCTTTATCTAGATCGTCCATCAGCTGTACGGAAGCATGTGTTAAGCGCGCTTCTGTATAACGCATAGCAGCTGGAGGATCTCCGTCCACAGAACCAAAGTTCCCTTGTCCATCTACAAGTGTATAACGCATCATCCATGGCTGTGCCATTCTGACAAGCGTTGGGTAAATGACTTGTTCTCCGTGCGGATGGTAATCCCCTGAGGTATCCCCGGAGATTTTGGCGCACTTACGATGCTTACCACCCGGACTTAAGTTTAGCTGACGCATTGCATAGAGTATGCGACGTTGAGAGGGTTTTAAGCCATCGCGTACGTCAGGTAAAGCTCTAGAAATAATCACAGACATAGAATAGCGTAAGTAGCTTTCCTTAACTTCGTCTTCGACATTGCGCGAAACGATCACTTCATCTTTTGTATACATAATCTAACTACCCTCTAAACATCGAGATTTTTTACGGAAAGCGCATGCTGCTCAATGAAGGCACGGCGCGGAGGCACATCTTCACCCATTAACATTGTGAACATATGATCTGCCGCAATGGCGTCAGGCAGTGTCACTTTAACAAGAGTTCGCTTTGTGGGATCCATTGTTGTTTCCCACAACTGATCAGCGTTCATCTCTCCCAACCCTTTATAGCGTTGGATTTCAATTCCCTTTCTTCCATTAACACGAAGGAATTCGATCACTTCACGCATCGTGAAGCAAGGCGTTTCATGTCCGTTGTCTTCACAAATTGTTAAAATTTCTCCTTCGGCCACATTGTACTTCGCTAGATCCATGCCAACAGCATTTAGTTGGCTGCTGAGCGTTTGAAAATAGTCCTCTTCAAACAATTCAGTAAAGTGAATCCGCGTAGGACGGAAGATTCTCATTTCTGGAGTCACTTCAAACTCTGGAATAGAGGCTAGTGTCTCCTTATGACGTGTCTCTTGAACGATTTCATCGGATTTTTTCAACGTTTCAAGTTCATCTGTCGTGTAAGCAAAACGCTCTTCGTCGGTAAGATGAATGCGGAAGCGTGGATAAATGCCTTCGCTGTTTTTGGCAGCTAAGAATTCGCGGAACGTCACGCCTTTGCGTTCAATTCTAGCTACTAGCGTCTCAGCTTCTAAAATGTTAGACACAAGAGTCTTCATCTGTTGTTTCGGCATTACCTCTTTTTGATTCGGCAATCTAAAGTTTATATCGCTCTCACCTAATTCAAGAAGGTAATCATCCATCTCTTTTTCTGAGTGAATGTAGCGGCTGACCTTTTTACGTGTCACGCGATAAAGAGGCGGTTGCGCAATATAAATGTAATTATTTTCAATTAACGCCGGCATGTGGCGATAGAAGAATGTTAACAGCAATGTGCGAATGTGAGATCCGTCAACGTCGGCGTCAGTCATGATGATGACTTTATGGTAGCGTAATTTTTCAAGACGAAATCCATCGTGGCCTATTCCACAGCCTAAAGCTGCGATCATTGTACACACTTCTGTGTTCTGCAACACTTTCTCTAAACGCGCCTTTTCGACGTTTAAGATTTTACCGCGTATTGGCAAAATCGCTTGGTAGCGTCTATCTCGACCCGATTTGGCCGATCCACCAGCAGAGTCTCCTTCTACGATGTAGATCTCGCAGAATGCAGGATTTTTCTCTTGGCAGTCTGTTAATTTTCCAGGCAAACGCCCACTATCTAAGGCTGACTTGCGCAGTGTGAGTTCGCGCGCTTTGCGTGCGGCTTCTCGTGCTTGCGCTGCCAAAATGGCTTTATCCGCTATCGAACGCGCGATGACTGGATTTTCATCTAAAAAAATTGCCAACTCTTCGTTGGTTATTTGTTGCGCGATCGAACCCACGTCACTATTTCCAAGACGCTGCTTTGTTTGCCCCTCAAACTGTGGATTGGGCACTTTTACGGAAATAACCGCTGTAAGCCCCTCTCTTAAATCTTCTCCACTAATCGCAATTTTATCGGTTTTGAGGAGATTTTTTGCTTTAATGTAGTTATTCAAACAGCGTGTAAGCGCTGTTGAAAAGCCTGTTAGATGGGATCCGCCTTGTCGCGTTGAAATGTTGTTGACGTAAGAGAGAAGGTTTTCACCGTAGGTATCATTCCACTGCAGAGCGACTTCTACTTCAACTTGACCATCATCTCCTTGACGTGATCCTGAAAAGGAAAAAGGAAGAGGGAAAATTGTGCTTTTATTTTCGTTTAGATAAGAAACGAATGAAACAAGGCCTCCACTATAGCAGAAGTTCACATCGTCTTTATCGTCATTGCGTTCATCTGAGAAGTAGATGTCGATGCCCTTATTTAAGAAAGCCAATTCGCGTAATCTTTTTGCAAGGATATCGTAATCAAATTCTATTACCTTCATGATCTCGGAATCGGGCCAGAACGAGATGCGTGTTCCGCGTTTAGAAGTAGTCCCAACAGCTTCTAGCTTGCGAGAGACCTTACTTTGAGCAAACTCCATCTCATGGATCTTGCCATCTTTGAAAACTTGAACCACCATTTTTTTAGAAAGGGCGCAAACGCATGAAATTCCGACGCCGTGTAGTCCTCCAGATACCTTGTAAGAGGATTTATCGAATTTTCCCCCAGCATGCAAGACTGTCATCACAACTTCTAAAGCAGACACATCGTAGCCACGTTTTTTTGATTCCTTTTCATGCTTTTCAATAGGAATCCCACGACCGTTATCTTCGATGCTGATGCCGCCATCATTATGTAACACCACATAGATAGCGGTACAATGACCAGCCATCGCTTCGTCAATGCAATTGTCGACGACTTCGTAGACGAGTTGATGTAACCCACTAACGTTAGTATCACCTATATACATTCCAGGACGCTCTCTTACCGCTTGGAGTCCCTCTAAAACGGTAATCGAACTTGCATCATACTTCTTTTCTTCTGATTGTCCATTTGCAGTTAGCTTGGAATCTTCTTCCTCTGCATTGACTGTTCCGTTCATCATTACAAAATTCCTGTGATAAAATTAAAGCATCAACCGATGCGAAACACAATACTCTTGATAGCCACCTTAGGAAATTTCTGCCTAAGGCTAGCTAGAATTTTAACACGATCACGCTGACTGAGCAGGCTGTGAAGCGTGGAATTTTTAACAAGCACGATGAGGATGCCTTCTTGAAATGACAACGCACGCGTCATGGGTGCTAGCTGGGGCCCTATAACCTCTGGCCACGCCCCCATGATAAGATCTGGGCGCTCTTGATACATCTCTTGGATGTCACCCAACACACTCAACGATAACGCACTGGCATGGTGAATAGGAGGAATTGTCCCTTCGTAGTAACGCGGCGTTCGTGCGATGCGCTTTCTCACAAATCTATCCCTTGTAATTCAGGAAGATTTTACCATATTTTGCACCTTCCAGCAAGGACAAAGCAAAGAGGATGTAAAAGAATGGTTCTTTCCGTGCCCATGCCCAGACTGTCCCTTCCGTGCCCGACACTGTCCTTTCCGTGCCCGTGCCCGTGAGCGTGCCCGATTCCTAAATTTTGAAATAAGGAGAAGAAAACCTTAAGACAATCACATTTTACATTGTTTTTTAGCAAGTCGAGCACGGGACGCATCCTATTACCCATAAGTCATCAGAAACGTTCCCACACATCATTTTAGAGCCTACTTGGAAGTTATTTAACACGTTTAAAATTAAAATAAATAATAAGAAAGAAATTGACAGAATGGAATACTCCCTCTCAAATTAAACCGAGTTAGGAGAATAACGCAGAGACGCAGAGTCGCAGAGACGCAGAGAAGAAACTAAAAGCTATAGTTTTATGTAAAAAAGGAAGATTTATCTAATTCAAGATCATTAATCATCTTTTCTTTCTCTGCGTCTCTGCGACTCTGCGTCTCTGTGTTTATTCGCTATATAAAGCGGAACATGCATATTCACTGGACCTTATTCATTATTATAATCCAAAAGTTATCTGAAAAGCATCATTCAAACATATGCTAAAACAATAATAATGACTTATGGGTAATAGGATGCGGGCACGCTCACGGGCACGGGCACGGAAAAATATTCGTCAACCACTTCTCGTTAGAAATGATATTCCGAAGATACCATAGCGCTCATCGTATGCCAGTGAACAGGATTCAAATCAGTTTGGAAAGGGCCTGCATCAGTGTAAATGCGGTTTGTCCCTTCATGTCGACTACGCCATGCTTGATAATTTCCCACTAATCCCACTGACCAATGCTTAGCAATGTCATAATTGACTCCCAAAACAAACACTTCACCTCTTCCACGGCAATGCTGGTGAAAGCCATCCATAAAATCTGGACGTAAATTCCAGTCACCCCTTGCTTTCATATGTGTCCAATGGTATTCGAAACTACCAAATAGCTGAAGGGTACATGTCATATAAAGGGTAAAGTCAACTCCCAACCAAGGACCCTTCCATCGAGTTCGATATTTTGTGTGAGCACTTATAGATCCAATGCGATCCAATATGTCATCCTCAACAATTTGTATGTGATCCATTGTAAAATGCTGTGCATGATAGGAATAACCTCCCAAAGGAGAAATCGTAGCGCGATTGCAAAGAAAACGGAAATGGTATCCAATACCCCCGATGAAATCGAACACTTCCCCTCTTACTTTAGCTTCACTGCGAAAAATCTGGTCTGGGTCGCCAAAACAACTCACGCTTGACGGGGATGAGGAAGAAGATGATGATGAAGAGCTAGATGAGCTAAATTCAGGAGCAAAGTCGGTATTGGTTTGCTGACCCGTATAAATTTTTCCGTAATCTGCATTACCACGAAAGTAGATATTGTGACAGTTTACCCACTTTCCAGTTGCCATCACAGTTCCCATGCGCAATTGCTTCCAACGCACTTCTGATAGCTTGTAGGGGTCACCCTGACATCCTTGAAAACTCCAACGAAGGCGATCTTCGCGGAATCCGGTACTTAACTGAAAAGATCCTTCATCTTTATGCACATGAGCATTGCAAGTCGTTGAAAGCAAAAGAATAGCGCACGCTAATGCACAGAAGAACCGTTGATACATGACAGATTCCTTATTAAGGTATAGGAGCGTCGAAGATAGCAACTCACCTATTTTGGGTCAATTGCTAGTAGTCCACTTTAACCCTTGCCCTTTGAATGTCCTTTCCGTGCCCGTGCCTGTGAGCGAGAAAGGACAAAGGACGAAAACGACGAAAAGGACGAAAAGGACTAGGAAATTGATTAAGTCTTTTTTGCCGTTGGTTTTACTATTACAGACCCCTGTTAATCAATTTATTGTTCACTTAACCGTCCTTTTCGTCCTTTTCGTCGTTTTCGTCCTTTTTCTTTTTTCTCACGGGCACGGAAGGACAAAGACCTGCTTTACGTCGTTTTTAGCAAATGTTCCCAGAATAACAGCAAAGCAATCAATTATTCGCTGTGTTTGTTTCATTTGTGAATAATAGCACTTCCATATAAAATATCGTTTCTTTGTTTTTTATCTTTTAAATGAGGTTTCTATGTTTAAATACTTTGTCACCCTATCGTGCTCCTTACTAATCATCTTTAATGAAACAGATGCGATCGAAAATTCGATCATTCCTTTAGTAGAGCGCTACGAATCAGTAGAAAATTTAAATCCTAAAAAATACTCGCGTCTTCAATTTGAAGAGATCTCTTCCGCTCTTGCCTCTAAAGCGCAACGCATTCGCATCCTTTCCTACAACATTTTAGCAAGTATTTTTGATTATAAACATGAACCCATCAATAGCTGGCCGCAACGCCTTCCACGCATTCTAGAACTTTTAAACGAAATGCAGCCTGATGTTTTTGGTGTTCAAGAACTGTACAAAGATCAACTCAACGACTTATTACCATTTCTAAGTGACACCTACACCTTTGTAGGCGGTCCTTGCACTGATAGCGAAATCAACGGTATCTTTTATCGCAAAGAACGCTTTGAATTAGTTGACAGTCAGATTTGGTTTATCTCATCAACACAGGTTCCTAGCTCAGAAACATTGACATTGGTCCATCTGCGCGACAACATAACAAACAGCGAGTTTGCTGCATGCAATACCCATTTATCCTTTTCTAAAGTTGACAAGCGCGCCTTTCAAGCTCAGTTTATCGTTGATAAAATTAGCTCTGTTTTTGCACAAAACGTCCCTGTGATCTTTATGGGGGATTTAAACACATTCACACAACGCCTGGATTTAGAAAATTTACCTTTCTATGATGGCGATTACATCCATCGCATTTTGACCAAAGGCCCACTAAAAGACGCTAAGGAGCAATCGCTCTTAGGTCACTTAGGACCTCTTTCTACATTTACAAATGCGACAGAAGAAGCGATTCCTTTTACTGGAAAAGGGACTCCAGGTATTGTCTTGGATCACATTTATATTACAAAAGGTATCACTGTGCTCGTGCATGCGGTACAACCCGCCACTGTGGGTGGTCATTTTCCATCCGACCACATGCCGATCTTCAGCGACATTTTAATCAATTTTGAACAAAACTGACTTAGGAGTTATCATGGGACCTATTTTAAACAGCGTAGTTAGATACTATCCATCCACAATTTCGTTGATTGGTGGTACGACTTGCGCACTATTCACAATTGAAGCGGCAATTATTGCCATTGCGAATTTTGGTGTATTTATGAGTGGCAAGGAAAAAGAACATAAGCAAGCAGGCCAACTATTCTCAAAGCATTTGGGTCATGTTGTCCTTGGTGTTATTTTTACAACCAATCTTGTTCCTTACACTGCAGTCATTGGAGCTGTTATTTGTATAGGACATTCCTTGTTTGAAACGAAAGCTGTAAAAGAATCTCTTTGTGCTAAAGCAATTTCCTGGACTGTTGGAAAATGCCTTAAATGGATCTTGGAGCCTCTTTACAACACCCTATTGAAACCAATTTTCTCCTTTATTGGAGACGTTGCAGCATCGATCTACAAGAATTGGATATTGCCTTGTGGAAGAATGCTAAGTGCAGTTATTCGAAGAGTAATCCCCAACGATCCTATTTGGGGAACAGTATCTGTCGTTGTGGCTGTGGTAGGACTTTACCTGCTGGTTCCTCATCTGCTTGCTAGAGGCCCTCTTTTGTCCTAAACTCTCCTTTTTGGAGTGCGGTGGCTTGCCACCGCTTTCAAAGGGGTCGGCTTGCCGCCCCCTTTAGAAGTATATGTGAACTGTTGTAGCCCATTTTTCTATTTTTCCTTCTCTGCGTCTCTGCGTCTCTGCGTTAATTATTTGATGAAATCCCAAAAGGTTTAATCCATAAGCGGTCACATACATCATAGGATACGATCGTTTCTTAACGCAGAGTCGCAGAGACGCAGAGAGGAATAAATAGTTTATAAGGAGTATTTTCCTTTCTACAGCAATCTGAAACCACACAAATATCATGTTTATCCTGCCGCCGAAGGCGATCCTGCCCATCCTGTTATTCTTCTTTTGAAATAGAACATGTCGTCCTTGCAGGACTCCCATATATGTGTGAACCATTACCAGGCCTACGCTTCGCTTGGCCTTCGCTATGAGATTCCGGCCTTTGCAGGCCTTCGCATAGTACAAATTCCTCGTTCTAAAATTTTAGGAATCGGGCACGGGCACGGGCACGGGAAGGATTGTCTATCTTTTTCGCGATCGCGTGAGCGTTTCCCAATAAGCCTGCATGTCCGGTGACAGGTACTTTTTTACCGATTTTAACTTTAAAACACGCTTCGGGTGTTCTGTATCGATGCATGCGAATTTTCCATGTTTCGTATAAGGCAGATTTCCCGGCAAATAGGTCGAAGCAAATCCATGATTGAGAATGCAAAACAATTCATTAACTTGCTCTTTAGTCGCGTTAGCCCATGCTTGATAGGACATTTCGTGACTTACAAGTTCCATATCTGTCACAACTAAAATGGCGGGCTGCGCAGTTTTATCTTTTAATTCTGGAATGGGATAAATCCATTTTAGAGGAGCTACAAAATGGTGTAATTTTTTTCGTTTGATCAGATTTTGAACGTTTTTGACTCCATGACAGCGCTTTACAAACCATTTCCATCCAGGAATTCCATCTTTCATGCGTTTTTCATTATCTAAATACAACTTGAGGAGATAGCCAGGAAGTAGTGGATGGCTGGCGACAATAATGTGAGACATCGGCTGCACATGAATTGTAATAAATCCTGCCTCTGCAAATGACTGTTCGTTTTTTAAAACGTGTTTCCCTTTGAAAATTGCATCCAACGTTGGTTTTAAAGGATGCTTTTCCGGTAAAAGATAAGGCTTTACTTCCTTGCTAGTTGCCTTAAAAACTGCTGTCACACAAGTTAAAGGACTACTCCACAAACATGTCAGAGTAAGAAAGTAAAAGAGAAATCGACACCTGCTCATACCCCTTCCTTCTTAGCAAATTGGCGCATCCAGGCTCCCGAATTAAAACTTTCCCCTGTTGTATATTTCACAAGGTCCATCCAATGCATGCTATTTCCAGGTCTGAAAAAGCGTTCTTTCAATAGATTTCCAGCAGCAACAGATCCTAATTGTTCTGATCCCGTTTCTAGCGCGATCGTTTCAGTGATCATGGAAGCCAACATTTCCCCTAATAAGTAGCCGTAGTAATAGACCGGAGCCAAACCAATGTGATATTTGGCAGCCCAATCATTTTTACGTTCACGACCTATCGGAGCATGGATTTTTTGAAATTTTTCAACAAGCCTCCACCATAATGCATTTAGATCTTGTTGTGGATTTCCATACAGTTCCCGTTCAAAAAACGTCACCACAAGTACCCATCGGCTGAAAATCAATTGCCTTCTTGTCAAACTTCTAGATGCTTTTAAGATTAACGATTGTTGCTCTTTAGATGGTTTTGTTTCTTTAGACAAAAATTCAGGCAGGTAGGCTTGTCGTCCAGCAATTAAAGCCATCGCTTCCGTTGTCATCACATGAGGATGTTCCTTTAAAAGCCATGGGAGTTGCGAATCATAGCCTAAATCATAAATGGCATGTCCAAACTCATGAAGCACCGTTTCGGTCCATTTTATCGATTGCGTTACGTTGTTAAGTGTACGCACATCGGAGGCGCGATCCATGCTGACGCAAAAGGCGTGTTGATTTTTCCCAGGTCTTTCGTACATATCGCTGCGTTTTAGCACTGGAGTGATATCTATACCCATCTTTTTGTAATAAGAAACAGCTGCCGCGCTGATGTCGACATCTTTGATCAATTGATCTAAGTCACACGAGTCGAGAGGATCTTCCTGACAAAATGGTTCTGCCCATGCCCAGGGTCCCAATTCTGAAACTGTCACACCAAAACGGTGAGATTGCGCCTTTTCAATGTCTGCAAGGGTTTGCATATAAGCACTATCTGAAGCGTTAGCTAGATCTTCTAAGGTTTTGAATAACCACTCTGGATCCACCTCTTGTAAACCTAATTGCATCTGGAAATAGTCATTATAGCCAGCGCTACGGGCAGTTTCGTTGCGTAAATTCACTATTGTAAGAATGGCTGGTGCTAACACATCGCCAATATCTTTAGATGCTTCCCAAGCTTTTTTGCGTTCATCTGGAACAGTATTTGTCTTTAAGATTTCTCGAATGGCATTTTCAGATAGCGCCTTTCCATCTAACTGTGGACGAAATGTGGCGTAAGAGAGCATGAGTTCCGTTTCCTTTTTGCTGATCTCTTCTAACAGTTTTTTTGGAATGATGTTTGGTTTAAATGAGCGAATGAGAACGTTCAATTGTCGTTTAAGAAGCGGATCTCGCAGGGACTCATCCTGATCCCATTCTAACAGTTGCTGGTAGGTGTTTTTATCATTGAAAAGCAAGCGCAATTCCGTTTCCAATTCTGCTTTTAGATCGGCAGCATCAGCGCTTCCCGTTGTTTCGAGAATCCACATCGCTTTATTGGTTTGGAGGGATTTTGAGGCTACTTTTGGAACAAACTCTGTGAGGAATTGTTCGAAGGAATGTTGTGGCATTGTTGGGACCTTTACAGTTGAGTGAGTAATTTCGGCATTTTCTATACGCAATCTGTAAACTGCAACCATAATTTTCGAGATAACAATATAAGAGTAATTTTTCACCACAGAGACACAGAGGCACAGAGGAGCACAGAGAACGAAATGCAAAAGTTAAAAATGCCTTTAAGTTTTCTCGCTCTCTGTGCTCCTCTGTGCCTCTGTGTCTCTGTGGTGAAATAATAATGTCCACTTCTGTTTTTTGAGTCCCCTCTTTTTTATTGACGGTTTTAAGAAGTTATTGATATGACCCGGTGAAACAACAGGTCTAACCATGTCCGATTTTTATGCGATCCACATTTACTTCGTTGTCATTCTTGCTGTTACGCTTGCGATGCTTGCTGTCTCCTCCCTTTTTGCTTCCAAAAAATCGGAACCCGCAAAATTTCAACCCTACGAATCCGGTATCAAAACAGAAACACACCTTCTGCAAGAAAGATTTCCGTTACGTCACTACTTAGTCGCCCTAATCTTCCTAGTTTTTGATATTGAAGTGATTTTCCTGTATCCCTGGGCTGTTGTAGCAAAACAAATGGGCGCGTTTGCCTTTTACGAAATGTTCTTTTTTTTAGTGATCTTGCTCGTAGGCTTTGCCTACGTATGGCGTAAAGGAGGCTTACAATGGGAGTAACACCAAAAGAAAGCACCCCCTTTCTCGTCGCTCCGTTAGAAAGTTTAATCAACTGGGCGCGCCAAAATTCACTGTGGCCAGCGCAATTTGGACTCGCATGCTGCGCAATTGAAATGATGTCTACTGCCGCCAGTCGTTATGATATGGCGCGCTTTGGCATGGAAGTCTTTCGCGCCTCTCCTCGCCAAAGTGATGTCATGATTGTGGCAGGACGCGTCAGTCAAAAGATGGCTCCTGTTCTGCGAACAATTTACGATCAAATGCTAGAACCCAAATGGGTCATTGCAATGGGCGACTGCGCTTCTACTGGTGGCATCTACAACAATTACGCCATCTTGCAAGGAGTCGACACAATTGTTCCTGTCGACGTGTATGTAGCAGGATGTCCTCCCCGTCCAGAAGCACTCTTAGATGGTCTCATTCTCCTGCAGAAAAAAATTAGGACGGAACGCCCTTTCGCCAAGAATTCAGCAAACAAACGTTCCGTTTATAAGGAACCGCGTGAGCAAAGCGAGGAGTTCGATGAATACTTCTGAAGCTGTACAAGCGTTAAAAGATAAAATGTCTCAAGTAGTAGTTAGCGAAATAAATTTCATGAATGAAGTGACGTTAGAAGTCACCAAAGATCAGCTAAAAGAGGTGTTGAACTTTTTAAAGCAAGCTGCAGGACCTGGATTTGAAGTGCTAATGGATTTAACAGCTGTCGATTACCTTCATCCGACAAAAAGAACTAAGGTAGTCTACCTACTGCACAATCCAACAAATTACGAACGCCTTCGCATCACGCTGTACGCTAAACGCGACGAAGCCATTCCCTCTGTCACAGATCTGTGGGAAGGAGCAAGCTGGTATGAACGCGAGCTATATGATCTGTTTGGAGTCCACTTTGAAGGACATCGCGACCTAAAACGCATTCTGATGCCAGATGATTGGCAAGGGCATCCATTGCGTCGCGATTACGCATTGACAGAAGAATCTGTAGAATTTAAACACGGTGTAATCCCTAAAGTACCATCGGAAATTATTCCCCATGTCAGAGAACCTCAAAAATTCTAAACACGTCGAGCTTGCTGGCGATGTAATGGAACTTAATCTAGGTCCACAGCATCCCTCAACACATGGTGTTTTGCGTCTTAAACTACGACTCGATGGAGAGGTTATACTCTCTGCTGAACCAGTCATTGGTTACTTGCACACTGGCGTTGAAAAAGAGTGCGAAACTAGAACTTATCATCAAATCTTTACTCTTGTAGATCGCCTCGACTACTTATCGGGTCCAGCCGAAGAGCAAGCATTTGCTGGCGTCGTCGAAACCTTAATGAAAATTGAAGTCCCCGAACGCGCACAAACGATTCGCATCATCTTACTAGAACTTTCTCGTGTGGCTAGCCACTTGCTGTGGGTCGGAACGAGCGCATTGGAACTCAATATGTCCTCAGTCTTTATGTACTGCATGGCAGAACGCGAGAAAATTTTGGATCTTTTTGAGGAGATGTCTGGGGCTCGCATGTTTCCCACCTGCTGGCGCATCGGAGGCCTTGCGCGCGATTTAAATGATGGATTTGAGCAACACACAAAGCAGTGGCTAAACGACTTTCCTTACACATGGAAAGATTTAGACAATCTCTTAACGGAAAACTATGTTTGGTGTGAACGCCTTGAAGGTGTCGCAGTGATCGATGCAGAGCTTTGCAAACAATACATGTGCACGGGCCCTATTATTCGCGGAGCTGGTGTTCCATACGATATTCGTAAGATTTATCCCTATCTCGGTTATGAAACGTATCAATTTGATGTGCCGACTCAGACAGAGGGCGATTCCTATGCACGCTATCTTGTGCGCATGGAAGAGATGCGCCAAAGTGTCTCAATTATCGAGCAGGCGTTGAAGCGCTTAAAACCAGGACCTATTATCACCGACGACCGCAAAGTAGCTCTTCCGCCACGACATGAGCTTGCTCGCTCCATGGAAGCCGTGATCCATCAATTTAAATTGGTCAGCGAAGGAATACATCCACCTGCCGGTGAAATTTACCGCTGTGTGGAATCCGCCCGTGGAGAACTGGGCTACTACCTGGTTAGCGACGGCAGCAATCGCCCTTATCGTTTGCGCGTCCGCTCACCCTCCTTCCCACATGTTGAAGTGCTTCAAAAGGTATTACCAGGTCATATTTTATCTGACGTTGTCGTCGCCATCGGCAGCGTCGATCCAATTTTGGGAGATGTTGATCGATGATGCTCTCAGAAAAAACCAGACAATCAATTTTGTCATTACAAAAGCAATACCCTGTAAAAAGGTCTGCGCTCATTCCTGCGTTGCATATGGCACAACAGGAAATTGGATATCTTCCCCTTGAAATACAAAAAGAAGTGGCTGCTCTTTTTGAACTTGAACCTAGCGAAGTGAATGCCGTTGTCACCTTCTACGACATGTTTTTCGAAAAACCTGTTGGAAAACATATCTTGCATGTGTGCAAAAATGTCTCATGTATGCTGCGAGGAGCAGACTGCCTTCTCAAAAATGTTTGTGAAAAGCTTCAAATTCAACCTGGAGAAACAACGGCTGATGGTGCCTTCACGGTGATCGCTTCTGAATGCTTAGCTGCATGTGATCGCGCTCCAATGATGCTTGTCGATGAAAAAGTTGTGGGTCCCATTAAGGAAGAAGATCTTGACCGAATTTTAGCTGAAGCTAAGCAAGGAAAGGGTCATCCCTCCCCTGTTCCTATTGAGGAGACTGCTCATGCCTGAAATGCGTGTATTAATGGCTTATTGTGATCAACCTTCACAAATTGACATTGCCACTTATGAAGCTAATGGGGGCTATCAAGCGATCAGAAAAGCAATACCTGCTATCCCTCCAGAAACTCTGATCGATATGGTAAAGCAATCGGGATTGCGCGGCCGTGGGGGCGCAGGCTTTGTCACGGGGGTTAAATGGGGATTTGTCCCAAAAGATCCTCAATTAGACAAATACCTTGTTTGCAATTGTGATGAAAGTGAGCCAGGAACGTTTAAAGATCGCTTCTTAATTGAACATGATCCGCATCAACTGATCGAAGGCATCATTCTATCTGCATACGCTATCAGCGCAAAAAAAGCCTTTATTTATTGCCGCGGTGAATTTTTTGAAGGAATTGCTCTTTTGCGCAAAGCAGTTTTTCAAGCTAAAGCAAAGGGGTATTTAGGTAGCAACATTCTGGGAAGTTCCTTTTCATTAGAAATCGTCGTCCATCCTGGAGCCGGAGCATACATTGCTGGAGAAGAGACTGCACAGCTCAACTCACTAGAAGGCTACCGTGCCACACCGCGTCTAAAACCTCCATTTCCTGCTGTGTCTGGCTTGTATAATAAACCTACTGTTGTCAACAACGTAGAAACACTCTGTAATGTCGTACATATTGTCAACAGGGGTGTTGAATGGTTTCAAAGCATCGGAACGCCAAAAAACACGGGCACAAAAATTTTCCAAATTAGTGGTCACGTACAAAAACCTGGTTGCTACGAAATGCCTCTCGGAGTCTCCTTGCGAACGGTTTTAGAGATTGCTGGGGGCATGTTGCCAGGTCGCACATTTAAAGCGTGCTATCCAGGTGGATCTTCTTGTGCCTTATTGACTGAAAAAGATCTCGATATCGCAATGGATTTTGAAACTTTAGCCGCGCGCAAAACGATGTTAGGAACAGCTTCTCTCATCGTAATGGATGATTCTGCTGACATGGTAAAAGTTGCCCATCGCCTCATGCAATTTTACCAAAATGAATCGTGTGGCAAGTGCACTCCATGTCGTGAAGGAACGCGTTGGGTTGTCCAAATGCTTGCACGTATTGAAGCAGGCCATGGAACCTTCAGAGACCTTGGTGTCATTGAGGATATTTGTCATCAGATGGAGACTCTCTCCTTTTGTGCATTAGCTGTAGGAGCGGCACCTCCAGTTGTAAGTGCAATGCGTGAATTTAAAAATGAATTCGATGCTTACATTAAGCGCAATCCTCATGCTGACCAATCACCCAAGATGCCAATTGCCTATCCATACATGAAAGTGAGTCCATGATATGACTGAACAAATGATTAATCTCATTATCGACGGACAATCAATCGCTGTTCTCAAAGGAACAACGGTGTATCAAGCTGCGCGTCAATTAGGAATTGAGCTACCGATTTTTTGCTATCAAGACCGCATGCCCCCTTTTGGAGCGTGCCGCGTCTGTATGGTAGAGGTCGAAAAAATGGCAAAACCTCAAACTTCCTGCACTTTGGAAGCTACTGAAGGTATGGTTGTCAAGACACAAAGTTTATTAGCTGTGAAGAGCAGAGAGCGTATTCTGGAACTTCTTCTAATCAACCATCCCCTCGATTGTCCTATCTGTGATAAGGGTGGAGAGTGCCCACTGCAAGATCAAACACTCCGATTTGGTCCAGGTCTCAGTCGTTTTTTTGAGGAAAAACGCCACTTTAAAAAGCCCATCCCATTGGGTCCTGTTCTCATGCTAGATCGCGAACGCTGCGTCGTATGTGCTCGCTGTACCCGTTTTGGTGATATTGTTGCTGGCGACCATGCGTTAGAATTCTTTGAAAGGGGCTATAGAACTGAAGTAGGGACCCCCGATGGGGGTCCGGCAGATTCTAAATTTATTGGTAATACAATTGCTATTTGCCCTGTTGGAGCTCTCACAAGCAATGTTTATCGCTTTCGCGCACGCCCTTGGGATAATACTCCGACAGAAACAACCTGTACACTATGTCCTGTGGGATGCAGCATGATCCTAGATTCGCGCGATGGCGAAATCATGCGCACACGTGCGTGCGAAAATCGCGCTCTCAATGACATTTGGCTGTGCGATAAAGGTTGGTTTGGCTACGAATTTTCTTCATCTCCTGATCGACTAACGACTCCCCTCATGCGACGCAATGGCCAATTGCAATCAGCAACATGGGAAGAAGCCCTTGCATTTATTGCACAAAAGATTCAAGGCGCAAAGCCACATGGCAAACTAGCGGGCTTTGGGGGCAATCCACTTACAGTCGAAGAAAACGATCTTTTTCAACAGTTCATGCGCCGCTCTGCAGGCAGTGAACATGTCGATCATCGCATTGGCATGCCAATGCTCACACTCGAACAAGAGGGCATTTCAGCTGGTATGCCTCTATCGATCGGAGCCTGTGAAGACCTTTCATACGCCTTTTTACTAGGTATTGATCTTACCGAAGAGTTTCCTGTTATCTGGCTTCGCTTAAAACAAGCAATCAACAAAGGTGCTCACGTAGTCTTTTCAGGACACTTTTCACCTGAAATATCAACACATCTATCCAACGTATATCTGCATGCACCTGGAAAAGAACTAACTGTTCTTCAACAGCTACAACCACAGCTTGCGAATCTAGCAAATGAGGGCAAACTGGGAGCCCTTTTCGTTGGTAGCCAATACTTAAATACTCCACAACGCAGCGAGATACTTGCTGAGTTATCTCAATGGCAACAGCGCTACCCTAACCTAACGCTTAACATTCTGGAAGGCCGAGGAAATAGTCAAGGAGCACGTCTGGCTGGTATGCTTCCTGACAGTAACAAGAACGGCCTAAATGCACTTCAGGTCTTAGAACACGCTGCACATGAAGGATGGGATTACTTACATGTTGCAGGAGCTGATCCTGCGACACATGTTCCAAAAAAACTATGGAACGAAGCACGTGCAAAATTAAAATGTTTAGTGGTTCAAGACCTCTTCTTAACACAGACTGCAAAGCAAGCAGATGTTGTTTTGCCAACCTTTGCTTTTGTAGAGAAGCGTGGTCATTTTGTAAATATCGAGGGCAAGCTGCTAGCGATCCAACCAGGAAAAGATACTTCTGAAGGACTCTACAGCGATGGAGAAATTTTCCTTGCGCTAGCAGATCTTTTGGGCGTTGCGATCTCCTCTGATGTAAGCACGTTGCAACGTACAGTAAATCCAATTTCAAGTAATGCATCTGTTCAAAAATCAGAACCTATTGCTGAAGGTGCATTGCGCGCTTCTTTTGCGCGTGCGCTTTTTGATGAGGGTGTTCTGATGACGCATAATCCTCATTTGATTCAACTTGCCAAAGCGCCATTTGTACGTGTGCATCCTAATGAAGCAAAGAAGCGCGGATTGCGTCATGGACATGTTGTGACGATTCGATCCAAAGAAGGTTTTTTAGAGGCCAAATTGCATTGGGATACGAATGTTGCTGAAGAGACGATCGTGATTCCAGTGGGCTTTAAGCAGATTGCAGCCTATGAGCTAGATCGCAATTTGACAAATGGAATTGCAATAGATGTAGAGATTGTTGAGAAGTAAATTAAATGAAGGTTTCGATTGATTTTTTTTACCACCGAGACACAGAGGCACAGAGAAGCACCGAGAGCGAATTGTAAAGTTAAAAGTACTTTTGAAGTTCTTTCTTTTCGCTCTCAGTGCTTCTCTGTGCCCCTCTGTGTCTCGGTGGTAAAAAACAAAACGAATACTCGTCTTTTGTGCCTCTGTGGTAAAGATAAAAACGTACACGTGTGAATAATCTATGATAGAAGTCTTAATAAAGAGCCTAGTCCTAGTAGCCCTGCTGATGACCGCTGCAGGCTACATGACCTTCCTTGAACGCATTTTGATCGCACGCATGCAATTGCGCCTAGGCCCCACCCGTGTCGGACCTCTAGGACTTCTACAACCCCTCGCCGATGGCATCAAACTGCTCACAAAAGAACGCTTTCAACCAGCCGGTATCGACGTCTTCACCTACTGGCTAGCACCCGCTATCTCCCTATTTACTGCCCTTTTCGCTTTTGTCCTAATTCCTGTTGGAGGCGTCGTCGAAATTTGGGGCCACCAAGTAAGTTTACAAATCGCCGATGTCAACTCAGGCATTGTTTTTCTATTGGCATTTTCCTCATTAGCTGTTTATGGAGTCGTCCTCGCAGGATGGTCTTCAAACAACCGTTACTCCCTTTTAGGTGGTATCCGCGGGACCGCCCAAATGATTAGTTATGAAATTCCGATGAGCATCTCTTTACTCACTGTAGCACTCGCTGCAGGAACTTTAAGCCTAAACGAAATTGTCGAAGCACAACGCTCGCACTGGTTCATCTGGACAAATCCCATTGGCTTCATCATTTATGTGATCACAGCCTTTGCTGAAACAAATAGAGCTCCGTTTGACCTCCCAGAAGCGGAACAGGAACTAACGGCAGGATACCACACGGAGTATGGTGGAATGAAATTTGCAATGTTTTTCATTGCGGAATACATCAACATTTTGGCTGTTTCTGCTATCGCCGTCACACTGTTCTTAGGAGGATGGCTTGGACCAGAAGACCTCCCTGTCGTCTGGTTTCTCCTAAAAGTGGCACTCTTTGTATTTGTCTTCATTTGGGCTCGCGCCACGCTGCCACGCTTCCGCTATGACCAGTTAATGAGTTTTGGTTGGAAGGTGTTGATTCCTCTGGCGACTTTAAATTTAATTATTACAGCTTATCTTACTTTGGTTTAATATGAAAAAAAAACATAACACCCTGTATCAATTAGCTGCCATGTTGCGAGGGCTTTTCATCGTGCTGAAATATACCTTCAAACGACCTACAACACTGCGATATCCAGAGGAAAGACGCAAGCTTCCTGCAAGATCTCGCGGACGCCACTACCTGACCAAATGGAATGATGGTAAGGAACGCTGTGTTGGTTGTGAGTTGTGCGCCATCGTATGTCCTCCCCAAGCGATCTACGTCAAAGCCGCACAAAATGATCCCGAAGATCCTAATTCACATGGCGAACGATATGCCTCTGATTTTCAGATTAATATGCTGCGCTGCATCTTTTGCGGACTGTGTGAAGAGGCGTGCCCCACTGGAGCCATTATCTTAGGTAATGATTATGAGCTTTCTGGATACACGAGAGAATCACTGATCTACACCAAAGAGATGCTGACGGAAATCAATCCTGGTGACTCAGGTCGCGATCCAAATAGGGAGATCTAAATGCAATTTGCCACTCCCGCACAATGGATTTTAGGATTTCTTTTGGTTTTAGCATCTTTAGGTGTGATCTTGGCACGTAAACCTGTTCATTCGAGCTTGTCGTTTTTCCTTACTCTAATGATTCTAGCTGCTATCTACCTAGAGCTCTCCGCACAGTTTATCGCTGTGATGCAGATCCTTGTCTACGCTGGCGCCATCCTTGTTATTTTCATGTTTGTCATTGTACTTTTTCAGGATGCTCACGAACATATAGATCGCTATCGTGCACAAACAAAACCCTTTTTAATCATCTCGGCGAGCGTAGCTTTTGTATTAACCCTCATCGTATTGGGAAGTAAGCTTTTGGTTATTCCTCCAGCAAATAGTGAAGCCGCCGCAGATTTTGGTTCTGTCGAATCGTTGGGAAAGCTGCTTTATTTGGACTTCTTTTTCCCTTTTGAAGCTGTTGTCCTACTGTTTTTAATCGCTATCGTAGGCTCCCTATACATTGCCAGAAAGCTGAGTCGTCAGGAAAAACGCGCCCATTTCGATAAAACTCAAATTTCCCAACAACCGGAGTAAACATGGATATTACCCTTGTTGTTTTTATTAGCATGGCAATGTTTGCAATTGGCGTTATCGGGACACTCATCAAACGCAACGCCTTGATCTTTTTTCTCTCAATCGAATTAATGTTAAATGCTGCCAACTTGCTGTTTGTGGCGTTTGCACGTGAATGGGGGAATGAAATTGGACTGGCCTGGGTGTTCTTTGTACTGGTAGTTGCAGCTGCAGAGGCTGCTGTGGGCTTAGCGATCATCATCAGTCTATTCCGTTCAAGACAGGTTGTGGATGTCGACCAATTTAATGTGTTGAGGGGTTAATATGCAGCACGTCATCACCACAGGACTATTTGCTCCTTTGATTGGCTTTTTAATCCTATTGTTCTCATCGCCGATCATTAAGCGACGCCTCACAGGGATCATTGCCTGCACTACCTTATTTATTAGCTTTTGCTGCTTTTCTTCCATTATCTTCCTTGCTCATGATCTAGATCTGAAATTTAGTTTGTTCAAATGGATCTCTTTTGCCGGTATCGATGCAGACTTCATGCTGCATCTAGACTCACTTTCTCTACTGATGTGCCTCATTATTACTGGTGTGGGCTTTCTCATTCACGTCTATTCGATTGGATACATGGAGCATGAAAACGACTACGCACGCTACTTTGCCTGTTTAAACTTTTTCGTTTTTTCCATGCTCCTACTAGTTCTAGCGGGTCATTTACTCTTGCTGTTTGTCGGATGGGAAGGCGTCGGTTTAGCCTCCTACCTTTTGATCGGTTTCTGGTATGAACGACCCAGCGCGGCATCAGCGGCAACAAAAGCATTTGTTGTGAATAGAATTGGAGACCTGGGATTACTTCTAGGGATCCTTTTGACCCTCTACACTTTCGGCACAGGCAATATGGAGACCATTTCAGATATGGCCAGCCATAAGTTTGCTGTGGGTGCTCCCTTGATAACAATCATCACCCTTCTCTATTTTGTGGGTGCTACCGGTAAATCTGCTCAGCTGCCCCTACACACATGGTTACCAGATGCCATGGAAGGTCCAACTCCCGTCTCTGCACTGATCCATGCAGCCACAATGGTAACTGCCGGAGTCTACTTAGTCGTCAGAATGCACCCTCTCTTTTTACTATCTCCTTTTACCTTACAAGTTGTGGGGGTTATCGGAGGAGTCACAGCCCTATTCGCGGCTTTATGCGCGTTGGCACAAACCGATTTAAAACGAGTCTTAGCCTACTCTACAATCAGCCAATTAGGATTTATGTTTCTTGCTTGTGGAGCCGGTGCCTTTTATTCTGCAATGTTTCACTTAACGACTCATGCCTTTATGAAGGCTCTCTTATTTCTTTCCGCTGGTAATGTACTGCACATGATGCATGACATTACAGATATGAACCGCATGGGTGGCCTCGCGCGAAAATTGCCTGTCACAAATTGGCTCTTTTTGATTGGAGTCCTTGCGATGTCTGGAATACCACCTCTAGCAGCCTTCTTTAGTAAAGACCTCATTCTTGAACAAGAGCATTTGGCAGGATTTGAAGTGTTGTATTACATTGCCTTTGCCGCTTCTGTTCTTACAGCGATCTATTTGATGCGCGCTTACTGCCTAACATTTTGGGGAACACCTCGCGCTTCAAGCTACATATGGAACTCTATCCAAGAAGCTCCACGGATAATGATCATCCCCTTAATCCTTCTAGCAGTCTTAGCAATTTTAGGAGGATTTTTAGGTTACACTTTTAACTACACTCCACCTCTTGAAGAATTTTTAGATGAAATCAGTATGACATCCGCAGAGCAACACTTGCTTTCGACTGAATTTTTTAATTCTGAAACTCTTACTACTCTTGTCGCCGTCCTAGTTGCTATGGGAGGAACGATTTTGATGTATACGACGTTTGCTGATTACCTTTTGCCTTCTTTAACAGTGCTCAAGCGCGCTTTCTTCGTCGACGAGATCTATGATTTCATTTTTGTACGCCCCCTGAAAGCAGTGGCCAAAGGAATTGCATCGATTGTAGAACCTCGCGTGTTTGATGAATCGATTCGCGTTTCGGCACGATCGACGCAAGGCATCGCACAACACCTACAAAACTGGCAAAATGGCCAAATTCGCTCCTATGTTGCTTGCTTTGTATTGGGAACCGTTTTATTAATTGCATACCTAGTACACTGAAAAAGTTTTTTAAGGAATCGTCATGTCGCATTTAGTCCTACTATTTATCGTTCCTCTAATCGCTTCCTTACTAGCGTTTATTACAGTCGGCCTATCCAAAAAGCTATTTAAACGCATCGCCTGCGTGTTGAGCGCTATTCCTCTGGCAATATTACTATTTGAACACCATCATTGGATGGGTTCTGAGATCCACTACGACTGGATTCCAGCACTATCAATTCATTTTCACCTACATGTCGATGGCCTCAGCTTAGCCTTCCTTTATCTGGTCGCCATTATCACTCCAATTAGCTTACTGGCGGAACGCAGTGCTGCGATCTCAAATCCTAATGTTTTCTATGGACTAGTTTTACTTGTTCAAGGACTCCTCTTTGGATTCTTTATGGCGCGCGATCTAGCTCTCTTTACGCTATTTTGGGAAGCGATGTTGATCCCCCTCTACTTTATCATTGCTCTTTGGGGCGGAGTCCAACGTCAACATGCAGCTCTGAAATTTTTGATCTACATGATAGTCGGATCTTCCCTCATGGTAGCCGCTGTGCTAGGATTGTTCTTCGTTCAAGGCTCTAATACGTTTAACATGGATGTTCTTCAGAGCGTTGCCGAAAGTGCGCCTTATGCTCCATGGATATGCGCCATTTTCCTACTAGCCTTTGCCGTCAAAACACCTCTATTCCCCTTTCATGCATGGCTTCCCGATACCTATTACCAAGCGCCTATAACAGGAACCATTTTGCTTTCCGCTCTACTCTCAAAAGCTGGAATTTACGGAATCATCCGTATCGGGATCGGTTTCTTTCCAACCATCTTGCAAAGTTGGAGTCCTATTCTGATTGGACTTGCAATCACTGGAACACTCTACGCAGGATTAGCCGCATGGCGCCAAACAGACTACAAACGCCTCATCGCCTACTCTAGTTTGGCCCACGTAAATTTCATCTTAGTCGGTCTATTCGTCTGGAATGAAGCAGGTCAGTTAGGTGCCACACTACAAGCTCTGAATCATGGAGTAACCATTGCAGCCCTCTTTCTAATCGCAGGCTGGCTTGAAGATCGTCTCCACTCAACAGCATTTACCGCTGGTCAAGGGTTGGCGGCTTACTTTCCCAAACTTTGCTGGCTCACCCTGTTCTTTGTGATCGCTTCTGTAGCGCTGCCTGGAACTAATAATTTTGTGGGAGAACTTCTTATTCTTTATGGATTATTTGCAGAGCATCCATGGGCGACAGCAGTCTTGGGAACGACCGTAATTTTATCTGTCATCTACATGCTCCGCTTCATGCAAAAGCTCTACTTCGAAACTGCATCGCCTCAGCAACCCAACTGGCACGACATTCGTTTACGCGAACTGGTCACCGCCCTACCGTTAGTTGCTCTCATTCTATGGGTAGGCATTTATCCTGCTCCTTTAATGAAGCTATTGGAAACTCCCACTAATCCGACTGTTGCCTTACACATGGAGCTCCCGCGATGAACCCAAGACTATCACCTCAAGATTTTGCAGCGCTAAGTCCACTTTTAGTGCTTCTAGGAGGCGCTTTATTCGTTCTTTTAGTAGAAAGTTTTTTTGCTTCTTTCTCAAAACGCATTTCCTCTGTTCTGACATTTTTAACGTTTATTACTGCTTTAGTGGCTGTTGCTCTCGCCCCAGCTAGCGATAACCCCCTACTTACTCCATGGCTGCATTTTGACCACTTAACCTTCGTATTTACTGTTCTCTTTTTAGTGGTGGGTGCTGCCTGTTCACTGCTAGCAGAGGCCTTTTTTCACCGTTTTGAATCGAGCTGCGGAGAATATAATTTTTTGCTGATCTCCGCTATTTTTGGATTAATTTTGATCGGAGCTTCCGCTGACTTCTTAACTCTCTTTCTAGGAATCGAAACGCTTTCAATTTCGCTTTACGTACTGTGCGGATATGTCAAAAAATGGGTTGTTTCGCATGAAGCAGCCCTAAAGTACTTTCTAATCGGAGCCCTTGCCACAGCCTTTCTATTGTATGGCATCGCTTTAATCTATGGAGCGATTGGCTCAACGCGTCTTGATCAATTACAAAACTATAAAACAATCGCTTCAGGACCTCAAAGTATTCTGTTTCTAAGCGGGATTGCTTTGGTGACACTTGGATTAGCCTTTAAGGCCGCTGTCGTTCCTTTTCACATGTGGGCTCCTGACGTCTATTCCGGAGCTCCCACGCCAGTTACAGCGCTCATGGCCGTAGGAACAAAGATCGGAGCCTTTGCCGCCTTTGTGCGTATCTTTTTAGATGGTGGGTTGCCTCAGTTTGATCCTCTATGGCATCAAGCAATCGCCTTTCTAGCATACCCAACACTCATTTACGCTAATATTGTTGCCTTGCGTCAGGTGCAGTTGCGACGATTTTTTGCTTACTCAGGAATTTCGCATGCGGGCTTCCTTCTTATTCCTGTGGCAGTTGGAACCCCTGTAGCCCTTTCAGCACTACTTTTCTACCTCGTTGTCTATGCGTTGGCAACATTGGGAGCTTTCGCAGTACTCGCCTATTTAGATCAACGCAGTGAAGGAGTGATGATTCGCGATCTGTATGGTCTTTTTCAACGCTCACCTTGGCTTGCAGGGATCTTTTCTTTCTGTTTGTTAACGTTAGCTGGTATTCCCCCGACAGCCGGATTTCTCGCAAAATTTTATATCTTTAAAGTGGCTTTTGAAGCGCATTATTATGGATTAGTGATTGTGGGACTGCTCACAACAATTCTGTCAGCTTATTACTATTTGCGGATTGCTGCAGTATTGTTTACACAAAATCCCGAAGAGGATTTTTCAAAGAAGCATTTATGGCCTGCAGGGATAGTGGGGGTTGCTTCCGTTACATTGTTGCTGTTGCTTTCTGTGTACCCAACTCCGTTAATAGAATGGTTGGGGGTCTGAAACGTGTGCATCGAATGTGCTTTCCCGTGCCCGTGCCCGTGAGCGTGCCCGTGCCCGACTTGCTAAAAAAACAAGGCACAATGTGATATTCTTAACGTTTCCATGCCCTCATTCTAATTTTAGGAATCGGGCACGGGCACGCTCACGGGCACGGGCACGCTCACGGGCACGGGCACGGAAAGGACGAATAAGGCAACCTAAGGATGTCTACGTATCCTTTTTGAACTTTTCCTGAGTATCTACAGCAAACGCTGAAAACATCTTGAGGATACGCATATCGATCGACTTCGGACAGTATACTTGCACATCCCAATGATCGGTAGTGCTCTGGACATAGTTACGCTTAAAACTTGCTAAATTGCGCTGTTCATTTTCTGGATCTACAACCGTAAAAGAAGCTCCTTTTAAGTCGAGGTAAGCGATTCCGACACAGTCTCCCATAGCGTTGTAGATGCTAAATTTCGCGGCAGCGCCAGTGATAACTTGCCCATCAACAAAGCCAACGTAGCCTCCATCTTTGTCATAAATATCGATCTCTGTTGCCCATGTAAAGATAGAACCCAAAGACAATTTGCGACAAATTCCTAAGGCTTCATAATTCCCGTCGACGTCATACAGATCATAATTTGTGCGTAGGCGAAAAGAACTCTTCGTGATTGATCCAAGATTGTTTTTCCCCTGACTGAGTTCAAATCTTGTTTCAAATGAAAATTCACGTTTGCAAGCTTGAAACGTGAGAATTTTTTCTTCCGGAACTGGAACTTGAACCACAGGCTCATCTAATGGCAATTCTTCAGCAAAAACAGGAGCACTCAAAAAAAGTAAAGCTGTCAACAATCTATAGAGCATGTTTTATCCTTTGTTTTACGAATGCTACCACCATTTGTAACTTTTTGCACATCTCTATCTTGTCTAGATTTGTTCAAGCTTAAAGTTGAGAAATCTATATGCCAAATCAGTTTCATATAAGTCAATTTCTGCAGAGATTCGCGGTCCTATTAAGGACTCTTTAATTGTCTTAACAACCTCACTACCAGTTACCTGAGAAAAGTGACGCAGATAATAAAGAGCATAAAGACTATTGCCTGCTGCGATTGCTGTGGGAACAGTGCACCACAATGAGAAACAACACAGTGCGACTGCCATCACAGTCCCTATCAACGAAAATGTAGCGTATTTTTTATATCGTTGATAATGATAATCGACATGACTTTGAATTTCTGAATCTGTTGTAGATTTAGTTACTAAAATATATGAAGAACCTGTAATTGCAGTCATTGTTTACCCTATAGTTTTATTAAAACTAATATGATAAACAAATCGTGAATTTATTGCATTCTTTTTACACTTAGAATTACAGAAGCAGATATTAGTGCCACTAAAATTATTGGACGGTTGGACATGGACTGACTGACAAATTGGACAAACTTGGACAAGAATTGGAGAGAAGCTAGAGTTTCTACGGATTTAAAAACAGTAGACTTGTGATTTAAAACAGTATAATATTTTTCGTCCTTTTCGTCCTTTTCGTCCTTTTCGTCCTTTTCGTCCAATTGAGACAATTGCATAAGTCAAAAATGATTGTATTAACTTTCTTTTTATTTTTTTACCACTGAGACACAGAGGCACAGATCAGCACAGAGAGCGAGAGGCTATTTTATGGCTTTGGGCTTATTTGAGGATTGACTTTTCGATCTCTTTTTTAAAAAGCTGAGGCTTTTAAAAAAACCAGCCAAGGCGAAATTGTCTAACGACAATTTCGCATTTACATTGCTGCACAAAAAAGATGTTATGTTTCAGAGACATCTACAATTCGCTCTCTGTGCTGCTCTGTGCCTCTGTGTCTCCTAAGTAACTTCCACTCGGTGGTAAAAATAGATCGAAGACTTATGCAATTGTCTCAATTAGTCCATTTGTCCAATTCTAGGACAACGAAGCATACAGGATAATTCAATAATAAAAAATAATTATAAAAATATTTTATTGATTTAAACAATCATTTTTATTATAATTCTGTTTTTAGTTATATTAAATAAGGAAATTTATGCATCCATATAATAGAGATCAATATTCAAATCCAGATTTGTTTTCCCAAAAAACAGAGTCGGATACTCAGATAACCCCAGGAAAACCACTTACAATTAAACATGTCAAAATGCCGGCTGGATGGGCTCAGGACATATTCATTAGACAATATTCAAAGACTCATGGAGGAATTTTGTACGAAGTAACTCCTCAAGTGCATGCGCAATTGCTACGTCTCTCGGAATCGCAACAAAAAAGAAGAGCGCCGCCTCAACCAGCTCGCTCCGATACTTCTCATGTAGATGACCGAACAAGTAAGGTGGCAATGAGTTCCCAGCGGAGAACAAAAAATCTTCCTATTGCCACAGAAGTATTAACTCCACGAATAGCCGCACCTGTTGCTGAAACAGCTGCCCTATCACAAAAAGCCCCAATCACACAAAAGGTAGAAAGAAGAAAACGACTCAGCTGCTCTTTTAACAGTAAAACTGTGTTGGAATATGGGTCTTTCGTCTTTGAAATGCTGCGATCTGTTGTTCCTTACACAAAAATAACCGAAAAAATTGCTTAATGAAAGATAGACAGGTATTATTAATAATTAATTATTCTAAAAGAGAAAATGTATGCAACCTACAAATAGAAATTTTGAGCGTCAAGGCTTTGACATACGTCTTTTTGAATACTCTGCAATAACAGCTCCTCGCAGAGGCAAGGGACCAATTGATATCACACCATCTGCCTCACCCGAAACTGACCTACACAATGGGGTAATCCGAATATCCGAATCTGTGTACAGCCTTTACCAAAAAACCGTAAAAGATCCTAAAACAATGTTGAATTTCCTTAAAGTTGCAACCCTTCAAGGCAGAGGGGACATACTAGACGAATTCGAAGCTCAAATGGAACCACGTTTTCAGTTTCTTGTAGCAAGCCGCAAATTGGATACAGCACTTGCCCAACTTCGTTCTTTACCACAGAGTCCAGAGATCTCTCAACTGAAGAATGTTATTAAAGCACAAGCTATTACTGAAATGAAATTAAAACTTAATGCATTTTGTTATGCAAAATTAATGGTAACTATCCGCGATCGCAATACACAGAATCAGCCAGATCCTGAGGCAACTCCAGCACCTGCTGCACGTTCAGAACCTCCAGTACCACCATCACGTTCAGTACCTACTGCTAGTTCTACACCTTCAACACCTGCTACCCCTGCTGCTCCGACTGCACCTCCCGCACCCGCTACACCAAAACTCAATCAAAAGCCTTCTGGAGCACATAGAAAAGTGAGCTGCTGTAAGCTCGTGGGGTTAATCGTTGCAAATCTTATCGTGACCATTATAGATGTTGTTTGTCGTATCTTTTCTTGTGGTGGATTCCGTCTCATTCAAGGTGAATCCGCTCTTCGCAAAGATCTTAATTCAGCATTTAAGGAGTTTTTTCCTAAAAGCGTTCCGCAGAAAACCTCTTAATCAGGTAACAATTAATTGTTTTCTATTTATTTAGATGATAAAATTGCCCTTTAATTTATACACAGGAATGTTTCATGACTTCTAGAACAGGACAAAAGCCAGGATGCTGCAATCCAATCACCTTATACACAAGACTAGATTACAACGCAGCCAAACGCCCTGAAAAATGTTACCAACTATATAAATGGGTCAGCCACGCTGTCAAAGCGGTCATCAATCGCATCCTCATTTTGTGGATGCAACGTTACAGCCCAAAAATTGTAGCTGACAACCTTGAGTATCTTACAATCAAACACATTCTGCAGCTAAAACCTTCACAGCTTGCTCATTTACGAAATCTTGAGGTTGAAAGCAATGAGAAAAGGGGTCGTGCCACACCCGCTGGCGAACAGTTATCTCGCCTATTTGCCACTTGCTTAAAAACAACTAGCTTAAATCGAGTTGAAGTACATCCAGCAACAGCACAATTTCTTTCTCATCTTTCTTATTCACAACTCGATTTTCTACGCCGTCAACAATCTCTCGGAGGAGAAGTTCAGGATAACGCGCCAATCTACCACCAAACTCTCACTGAATCCTTTCTTTTTAGAGATGAGCTGACTTCTGATAGATTTACTACGCAGAAAGAAAAATGGGTGAAATACGCTCCGGAATTCTTCAATGCTTTAAGCGCACAAGCTATAAGAAGACACCCTACCTTCTTAGTATCTCTTTTTGATGACCTCTTAAAGCAAGAGTATTCCAAACAATTACAAGATATACAGTGTACTACAGTCTATCGACTACGAGAAGTGCCCAATTCGGAAAAGCAAAACATTCCAAAACTAGTAAGTACTTTTTTAGGAAATTTGCAAGCGGAACACAAAAATAACTTATCTTTAGAGAATTTAACGACCTTGCGTGCATCTGTAGGCACCGTCAAATTGTTACAAATGGTCCCTGCACAAAGAAATGAGTTTAACGCCCGCTACATAGACAAAATTTTCTCTCTTATTTGGGAAGAAGGTTCGAATTCTGCAATTGATTTTGGCAACATGCCAGCGACCGAAATCTCAGCCCTCTTTTCCCGTTTAGTTACTATTTTTCCAGAAGTTTGGGATAAAGAATCGAAGGAACGCTTTACGAAATATGACTATAAGCCTAATTTTTTTAAGAAATTCGTCAATGGTGTCTTTAATCATTTTCAAGAAAACAAGTGGGAACTCGCAGACTTAGCTGACGTACAGCTGCAGAGAGCAATCCTTTCACGGTTCACAGATAAGGAGTTCAAGAAAAGGGTGATTCCATCACATCTAATTCTTGAAATTCCACGCGAGTTTGATCAGATCCAATACATTTATGGTTTATCACTAAACAAGGTAAAAGAAATTTTTGCGCTTCCTGACACTGAGTACAACAACAAACTTGTCGCGGCCTGTTGGCATGAGCATAAGAGTCGTATTTCTCTTGAAGTTTTTCAAGCAATGTCGCCAGATCGTCAAAAAATCTATGGACAAAGACTTAACGGTACGCCCCTTTTGGAGAAAGTGCTGAATTTGCCCTTAAATAACGCCGAGAATAGACGTTTAATTGACTTATGTACAAATAATCCCTGGTCGGGTGTTTATGTAAGAGAAGCATTCTCACAACGCCGCGAAGAACTAGCAACAATACTAGTTACTGATAATGCCTTATACAGAAAGCTACAAGCAATTTTGAAACAGACATAATCGCCCCTTTAACTAATATTTAGGAATGTTTCATGACTACTAGAACAGAACAAAAACCAGGTTGCTGCAATCCAATCATCTTATACACAAGATTAGATAACGACGCAGCCAAACGCCCTGAAAAATGTTACCAGCTCCATAAATGGGTCAGCCACATCGTCAAAGCGGTCATCAATCGCATCCTCATCTTGTGGATGCAGCGTTATAACCCCAAGACTATAGCTGAGAACCTTCCACACCTGACTTCCAGACACCTTACTCAACTAAAACCCTCGCAACTTTCTCGTCTGCAAACTCTTGAAGTTCAAAACAAAGAAGAGGATGCTACAGATGCAGGCAGACAGCTCATTCGTTTGTATAGGGGATGCTTAGAAATGCCCAACTCAAACAATTTTAAGGTGCATTCCACAGGGGTTACTTTCCTCTCTCACCTTTCTGATACACAGCTTCATTTCCTACACCAAACAGAATTTACCGTCAGCCGCCATGAGAAAGCCCCTATGTATCATCAAACTCTCACCGAAGTTGCGCTTTTTAGAGATAAACTCACCTTTGATCAGTTTACCCCAGCACAAAAAGAAGAATGGCTGAAGAACGCCGACGACTTCCTTTCTACTTTATCTCCTCTTAGTGTTGGAAGACATCAAGCTTTCTTTGTCTCTCTTTTTGAACAGCTAGCAATACAGGAATACAGGAAGTCTACAACAGATATACAAAGCTACATTGTTCATTTATTAAAACATCTAACGAAATCGGAACGAGAAAAAATTGTAACGATCGTAAGAAATTTTTTAGGCAACCTGCAAGCAGATCAAAAGCTTAACTTCACAAAAAATCACGTAAAAATCCTATATAGCGAACTTGGTGCAGAAGGCGCTGTCGCACTACTCAGAATGATTCCACACAGAAATGAGTTTAATAATGACTTCATTTACACAATTTTTTCTCTTGTTAGCGAAGACCGTTATAGTTCTGCAATTTCTTTTAGCAACCTGCCTGCACGCGATATTTCTGCACTTTTTGCTCACTTAGTGACTATTTTTCCACAAGAATGGGAAACAGACTCTAAGGAAGGTTTTCAAGGGTCTTCTTATGATCCCAATCTATTTAAAAAATATGTTGCTGGCGTCATTAACGCTTTCAAAGAGAAAAGATTTGAACTGGCTGACCTAACAGACATGCGCCTACAAAAAATCATCCTTTCACAATTCACATACAAAGATTTCAGGGAAAAAGCGATTCCTTATCATCTAATTCTTGCTATTCCAGGAGATTATGATCGACTAAACTACATTGCTTCTCTGAATGACGATCAACTTAAGGAAATCTATGCACTTCCGGTAACTGAAGATAATGCCAAACTGATTGAAGCTTGTTATGCTCGAAATTTTAAACGTCTTTCTTTTGAATCTTTCCTAGCAATGCCGCCTGCTCGGCAAGAACGCTTTGGGGGTCGTCTTCCTGAACCTGTTTTGAAGCAAGTGCTTGCTTTACCTATCAACAACCCTGAAAATAGACGCTTAATCGACGTGTGCACAAACCAAGCTGGCGCCCATTGGAAAGTTCTTGAGGCTTTTACACACCGTGCAAGAGAACTTCAAGCAATAGATAAGATCGATCCTGCCTTTACCATAAAGATACGGGATCTTATGAGTAAATGTGCTTAAATAAAGGATATTATTATGACTTCTAGAACAGGACAAAGATCAAGTTGCTGTAATCTTTTTGCCTTGCACAATGCCGTTGGATATGATGCTGTGGCCAATCGCCCCAAAAGATGCTACCAGCTGCATAAGTGGACGTGTCATGCAGTAAGATACATGATCGATCGCATCGTCGTCTTTTGCATGCAGCGCTGCAGCGCCAAAACCGTAGCTGACAACCTTGCTTGCCTTACACCAAAAAACATTCAGTGGCTAAAACCTTCGCAACTTTCTCATCTGCGAACTCTTGAGGTTGAAACCAAAGAAAAAGAAGTTTTAGAAACAGCTGCAGGAAAAGAATTAACTCGTCTATATGAAGCTTGCTTACTGAAAGTTGGTGTGTCTGACCCATTTCAAATGCATCCTGGAACAGAACGTTTTCTCTCTGCTCTTTCCCTTACACAACTCGCTTTCTTATGGAAATCTTATTATGATAGCCAGAAATATGAGATTTTCGAACCACTGTCAGAGGCATTTGTTTCTAGAGCTGCTTCCACAGATATTCTTGCACGTTCCGAAGAACGTGATGAATGGATAAAGTATGCCTCTAATCTCTTGCCGTATTGCAATAAAAATACTGTAGTAAAACACTCAGATTTCCTTCTTTCGCTTTTAGAGTCGCTGTTGACTAGAGAGTCCTCTGAGCTATTTGAGGGTGTACAGCGCACAATGGTCGGCCGCTTAGGATTGCATTTGCCAGATTCTGAAAAGCCAAAGATCTCACAAGTTGTGCAAGGAGTATTAGGTGGCCTACAATCCGAACGTAAAATTAACCTAAGTAAAGACAATCTAATTGCCCTACACCAAGCAGTTGGTCAAATTGGACTTTTGGAAATGATTCCAGAAAAGATCGATGAATTAAATCGGAGATACGTACATAGCATTTATGATATCGTTAATAGCTTTCATCTTGCTCCTGAAGATTTTGCCCAAATGGAGCCTAAAAGGCTCTCCAATCTCTTTGCACGTCTGATAAATGCTTTCACAAAGCAATGGGAATCTGAAAATCTTTACTCTCGCTCGTATGCCAAACGTCCTCAGTTATTTGGCAAGGTTGTATCCGGAGTTGTTGCAAAGTTTAAAGCCAATCAATGCCAAATAGAGGATTTTACAGATACTCGCCTAAAGACTGCATTACTTGCGCAACTAGATTTTCGAGATGTAAGAGGGCTATCTATCCCCAACCATCTCCTCCGAGCACTAAATTATGATGTTCATGATGCATACATCCAACAACTATCCCCAGAAAGGCTCACAGCCATTTTTGCTCTTCCAGAAACTGAAGAGAACTACCAGTTAGTGAGCGCATGTTTCGGCGCACTTCGTTTCAAGGATAAAGGAATGCTCCCTGCCTATTTCATGGCAATGCCTCCCAAGCATCAAGCACAGTACTTATTGTTAGCAGGGACGTCGCTTTTAAAAGACATTTTTGCTTTACCGCTAGATAAGCCCGAGAATCGAACCTTAATTGACAAGGCTTTAGCTCTTCCACAAATAACTACGGGTATGGGAAATTATATTGTTAGAAACGCGTTTAGTGCCCGTGCTCGAGACTTGACGGCATTAGAAAAAATCGATCCTACTCTTGCCAAAAAGATAACTGACACCATGTGGAGGACCTAATTGCCGGTAGGAACGATTACACGGTTTACGTCTCCTACCCAATAAATTATCCGCTCTGCGTCTCTGCGTTTATTTTTTAATGTAACCTCAACAGAGTTATCCCTAAGCTGTCATATATGCCATAATATACAATCCATCTTAACGCAGAGACGCAGAGAAATTTAACAGTAACTAAATTTTTTAAAGTTGATGACATTTTGTAGTCATTTGATGCTTTATTTGGGGATTTTGCACAGCCGGGACGACTTGAAATTACTCCGGAAACTTGTCTGGGGGGGTAAAATGCTGCGATCCCTCACCACTTAACGACTTCAAAAAGCCCACAAGGGCCCTTTTGTCATCGTCAGATAGATGTAGAGGCTTCATTAACGGATGCAAATTCTGATTGGCAATCCCTCCTTCGTCGTAGTAATCCACTACCTCCTCAAGAGTCCAATACTTGCCGTCATGCATGTAAGGATAGGTATTTTCCACTTCACGCAAAATTGGCACCTTGAATGATCCCCAATCTTTTTTGTCTTTTGTGATCGCGTAACGTCCAAGATCTGGTTTCTCCTGATCCATGCCTACGCCAATATTTGTGAATTTTCCGTTGCTAAAGCTGGGACCGTTGTGACAATTAATGCAGGCTGCATCCTTAAAAACCTTGATGCCATGAATCTGCTCTGCAGTTAATGCCGTCTTGTCTCCAGCCATGTAACGATCATATGGAGAATTTCCAGACAACACCGTTCTCTCAAAAGTAGCAATCGCTTGTGTTACTTCATCAATCGACACTTCTTCATCTCCAAAGGCATCTTTAAAGAGTTTGCGATATCCTGGAATAGACTGTATACGCTGCTCACAAGCCATGTGGGAGGCATGTTCATTATCAAGTAATGACATTTCGTGTGGATTAGCGATTGGTGCTTTGCACTGCTCTTCCAACGAGGAGACGCGTCCATCCCAAAACAGCAATTTGAGGTAGGCGGTATTGATTACTGTTGGAGAGTTGCGTGAGCCCACAAAACCTTCAATTCCAATCGAAGTGGCGTGTTGATCTGCAAAAGCATCATTTAGCGTGTGGCAGCTGGCGCATGCTACAGTTCCATCTGAGGAAAGACGCTTATCAAAGTAGAGCAGTTTTCCCAGATAAGCTTTTTCCCTGGTGTAGGGATTATCAGCAGGCCAAGGAATCGGAGGCAATCCTAATGGAGCGACCATTGTTTCAGGAAAAGTGTTTGGCTCTAACTCAAGATTTGATTCTTTTTCCTCTTGTCGCACCAAAGCAAAAGCGCCTGTAACAACCAGTATTGCGAGTGCTATTAAAATAGGTGTTCGTGCTTTCATATATTTCGCTCAAAAATCCTCTATTGCCTTTAAACATCTTATAATTTATCTAAAACTTATCTAACAAGGAGAATTTATGAAGTCTTTACTACCTGTGTTGTGCTCTGTTTTTATGGTTAGCGCAAGTCTCGTTTACGCAGACTACGAAGCGAAAGATTTTAATTATCTTATCGGCAACGTTCCTGGACTGGACGATGAACTTCTAAAAATGCACTTTAAGCTCTATCAGGGATACGTTAACAATTCAAATACCCTCCTTAAAAAGCTGAAAGATTTGAGCGAAAGCGGCCAAGGAAAGACTCCTGAGTATGCCGGGTTGAAAAGAATGCTGGGTTGGGAATTTGATGGCATGCTGCTGCATGAGTACTACTTCGACAATTTAGGAAAAACAGAAATGCTCTCCAAAGATTCTGCTTTCATGAAACGTATAGACCAAGATTTTGGCAGTTTCGATGCATGGAAAACGGACTTTGTGAATACAGGAAGCATTCGTGGAATTGGCTGGGTTGTCACCTACATGGATCCTAAACAGGGCCGTTTGATCAATGAATGGATCAACGAACATGATGTGGGGCACCTTTCTGGAGCGACTCCAATCTTGATAATGGATGTGTTCGAACACGCTTACATCACACAATACGGCTTGGATCGTGCAAAATACATTGAGACTTTCTTCAATAACATTAACTGGAAGAAAGTGGCGGAACGCTATGAGAAGCCCGTGAAGGTTCCTGCGCCTGCTGTTGGCAAGTAATAGGAGAAGCTTTTCTTATTGGACGTTGGACATGGACGAATTTGGACTGATTGAGACGATTGCATAAGTCCCATCGTCCTTTTCCGTGCCCGTGCCCGATTCGCTAAAAAAATGACGTAAACCGTAAAAATACTACAATTTTTACGTAGTTCTTTAGCAAGTCGGGCACGGGCACGCTCACGGGCACGGGAGGGCAGCAGCTTGGGTTACGACAGCTTTTTGACTTTTGCAATCGTCTCAATTCGTCCAATTCTTCCAATTTGTCGATTTCGTCTTTCTACAAAATAACTACACCCTATCCAATGGGATCAGAATACAAATGACCGCTATCATCGCAAGAGAGAGACGAAACATCTGACCTCCCCACTGCTGATCGTTGACACTGCTAAACCCACGAAATCCTAACGCTAGCCATGCAAGACCTACCAACGTCGTCAGCATCACGTAAACATATCCCGTGTATCCAAAAGCTGTTAACAGTAGCGACACCAGTATAAAAGCAAAGATGTAAATGACCATGTGAATCTTTGTACGAAATACTCCCTTTGCAATGGGTAGCGTCGGAATTCCCGCTGCAGCATAGTCGTCAAAGTGATAGAGCGCAATGGCAAAAAAATGAGGCATCTGCCATAACACCAGCATGAAAAACAAGATGAGGGCTCCGGCATCGAACTGATTGCTCACAGCACAGTAACCAACAACAGGGGGAACTGCTCCAGCAACACTTCCAATGGCTGTTCCGTACACTGTACGACTTTTCCACATGCTATAGAGAAAGACGTACACGAAAAATCCACCATTCGCCACAGCCACAGTTAAACCATTCGTATAGAAAAACAACACCCCGTTTCCGATGATTGCCAACAAAATTGCAAAACTGATGGCATTACGTCCTGAAATAAGTCCGGAGGCGATCGGACGTGTTTTTGTACGTTGCATTTTTTGATCTAACTTGCGGTCGATGTAATTATTCAACACACATGCTGAAGCCATAATGAATGCTAACCCGACCATTGTTGCAGCAAACAACCAAAAATTAATTGTTCCTTTGGAAGCAAGCAAAAAGCCCGCAGCTACAGTCACCAGGTTGCCTAGCACAATGCCGGGCTTGGTAATGAGATAATAATTGATCATGAGCTCATTCCTTCCATCATCCCTGGCATAACGCGATCATTTAAGTCTGACATAATCCACAACGATCCTAAGACAATAATTAGTAACACCAACACCATAAAGCAAAAAATGAATGTCTCCCAACGTGGTTTTGCTTCTTGCCCTATATGTAAAAAAAAGATCAGCTGTACCGTGGCTTGAAGCAAGGCCAATCCAATAATGGTATTGATTAATGCTTGACCTGTTAGAGCTTTTGTAATGACTAAGAGAAAAGAAAGACCTGTTAGCAAAAGAGCTAATGTAAATCCAATGAGATAAGCTTTAAGAGATCCATGCCACTCTTTCTTGATTTGTTGAAGATTTAGTTCGGAATGCATTAGATGACTCCTAGTAGGTATACAAATGAGAAAATGAATATCCATATCACATCAAGAAAGTGCCAAAATAAACTAAACAACACTAGGCGTCTAAACGTATCTGCTGTAATTTTGCTGAAATAAATCTGTGCTACTGTCACCAGAAGCCAGATGAGCCCAATAGCGACGTGAAGTCCATGGGTTCCAACAAGAGTAAAAAAGGCAGAGAGAAAAGCACTTTGCTTCCAGCTATGTCCTTCTTGAACCATGTGAGAAAATTCTGTTAACTCCATTGCAAGAAAACTGATTCCTAGCAGAAATGTCACTAACAGCCAAATGATCACTTGCGTTGTTTTATTTTTTAACGAAGCCAACACTGCTAATCCACATGTCACACTACTCACAAGCAAGATCATCGTTTCTGTAAAAGCCGTCGTAAGATCAAAAAGATCACGCGATGAGGGCCCTCCAAAGGTGCTATTATGCAACACTGCATAGGTGGTAAAAAGCGAAGCAAACAATAAACAGTCGGTCATAAGGTAGATCCAAAAACCTAAATAGGTTTTTGAAAAAGTATCCTGGTGTGCATCTGGAACGCTTGTATCGGCGTAAGGATCAGCTTGATGACGAATTGTTAAACTATCATCCATACACTTTAGCTCCCTTAACACGTTCTTTTTCCATTTTTTTTACTTCCTCAGCTGTGATGAGATCATGCTCATCTTTTCCTGACAGACGGATGATCATGCACACAACAATTGCGATTAAGCTAAGGACCGCTAACCAAAACATGTGCCATGTCATGGCAAAACCAAATAGCAAGCTAAACGCTCCGATGTAGAATCCCATTGGGGTATTGCGCGGCAGATGAATGTCTTCATAGTGCTCAACAGGGGCTGGGGCCTCCCCTCTCTTAATCGCCCATAAAGGATCGATCTGATTGACTGTTGGGATCACCGCAAAATTATAGATGGGTGGTGGAGAAGGGATTGACCACTCAAGAGTACGTCCATTCCACGGATCACCTCCAGTATGATCCCAATTTTTTTTGCGATTTTTTATGCTCCAGAATAATCCGATAAACTGAATGGTGGCTCCACATAGAATTACAAAGGCTCCTATGGCAACAACGATAAAGATCGGTTGCCATCCAGTGGATGCGTCATAGTGATCTAGTCGTCGCGTTGCTCCCATAAATCCGAGCATGTACAGCGGCATAAAGGCCAACAAAAATCCCCCAAACCAGCACCAATAGGCATAACGGTTTAATTTTTCATCTAAGAAAAACCCAGTAAACTTTGGAAACCAGTAAGTAAATCCAGCAAAAACACCAAATACTACACCGCCAATAACCATTCCATGAAAGTGTGCGATCAGGAATAGGCTATTGTGAACTTGATAGTCAACAGGTGGTGAAGAGAGCAGAACGCCTGTCATCCCACCCACGGTAAAATTTAAGACAAAGGCAAAAAACCAGAGCATCGGTGAAGTAAAATGAACGCGACCGCGAAACTTTGTAAAGAGCCAGTTGAAAATTTTGACTCCTGTTGGAATGGCAATGAGCATCGTCAAGATACCAAATGTCGCATTCACCGATGGGCTAGCGCCCATTGTAAAGAAGTGGTGCAACCAAACGATGAAGGATAAAAATGCAATCATGATGAGCGCGACAACCATTGACATATATCCAAAAAGTCGTTTTTCGGAAAATGTAGGGACAACTTCAGAGAAAATACCAAAGATAGGCAGAATTAAAATATACACCTCAGGATGCCCCCAAGCCCAAATTAGGTTAATGTACATCATGGGGTTTCCACCAAAACCCGCTGTAAAGAAATGCATTCCGAGATAACGGTCGAGCGCTAACATGTAGAGAGTCGCTGTCAAAATCGGAAACGCGAAAATGATCAACACAACTGAACATAGACAACTCCAAACAAAAATCGGCATTTTGAACCATGTCATGCCAGGACAGCGCATCTTCAAAATCGTGACAAGGAAATTAATCCCTCCTAATGTACTGCCAACTCCTGAAATCTGGACTGTCCATGTCCAGTAATCGACACCTTCATTCGGACTATACTCAAGACCCGATAATGGAGGATACGCAAGCCACCCTGCGGCAGAAAACTTTCCAATTGCAAGTGAAATTAAGGTAAGTGTCCCACCTGCTGCAAATAACCAGAAGCTCAAGGAATTTAAAAAGGGAAACGCCACATCGCGAGCTCCGATTTGCAACGGAACGATCAAATTCATGAAGGCAAAAACAAACCCCATCCCCACAAAAAAGATCATTGTGGTTCCATGAGCAGAAAAGACCTCTTGAAAATGCCCAGCAGAGAGAATTCCAGCAGATTCCCCGGCTGCTGTTGCCTGCTGTAAACGCATCATGAGTGCATCTGCAAACCCTTTAAGAAACATAATTAGGGTGAAGACAATGTACATGATGCCGATCCGTTTGTGATCGACTGTAGTGATCCATTCGCGCCAAAGCCACTTCCATCTTCCGATATAGGTGATGAGGACAATCAAAACGATACCGGTGGAGAGCATGCCCCCCACAGCCATGTTTTGCATAGCTTCGTGTTTAAATGCGTCTAAATTGAGTTTGCCAAACATAGATTACGTTTTCTCTTGTGGGTGCATGTACTTATGAAGGATCTGTTCAAAAAGCTTATCCTCTTTTAGTTGAAAAGCCGCTTCAGGATCATCCTGGCTAGGTTTTACTAATTCGTTGTACTTTTCTAAATTCATTGTTTTGCCGGATTGCTGAGTCTCCTTTACCCATTTTTGATACTCTTCCTCTGTAGAGGCACGCGCAATAAAAGTCATGCCTGCAAAGCCTTCTCCACTTAAATTTGCCGAAGCTCCTCTGTAGTCTCCCGGAGCATCCGCAATCAGGTGTAGTTGCGTCTTCATGCTAGGCATTGCATAAATCTGACCACCCAAGGAAGGTATCCAAAAGGAATTCATGGGTGCATCAGCTGTAATTTCAAAATGGATAGGCGTATTTTCAGGAAATTGAACAAGATTAACTGTAGCGATTTTTTCTTCAGGATAGAGAAACAGCCACTTCCATTGAAGAGCGACGACTTGCACTGTGATTGTTTTTTTGTCTGATTCGATCGGTCTAAAGGGATCTAATTCATAGCTTTTTACCCAAGTCAACACAGAAACAATAATGGTCATGACAATCGGGACCCCCCACCAGATATACTCTGCGAGGCGATTATCGACAAGATCAGGATCATAGGTGGCTTTCGTGTTACTTGCGCGATAGCGCCACGAAAAAATGAAGGTCAGGATATATACCGGAATGATGACGAGCAGCATGAGGGCTTGAAGAACAAACAGGAGATTGCGCTCTTTAAGTGCAATGCTGCCCTGAGGGAACAGCACTGCAAGTTCATTGCCAAAATGAGCAATGGTTACAGGCTGCATGATCAACACCAGCAACACAATAATTGCTGTTGAGATCAACATGAATAAAAGAGCTTTCTTCGACATCTTTTTTACCTATTCGCTTTCTATTTTAGAAGAGCTGAAATGTCTTCAGCCTTACTGACACCTGTCACATCGAGCTTCTTGATCTTAGTTGCATTCAGATCAAATTGATTCAAATCGACCACTTTGATCGTCTGGTCGTTATAGCTTCTAAAATAGAATTTCAGAGCTTGTGGATCCCTCACACAGGTCACCAGTGTCGAGTCAGAATAGGTAACATCACCCTCTGTGGATCGCGCAACACCAATAGGAATGTCAAACTGATTGAGGATGTGAAATAACTGAAACACAGACTGTTCTGCAGTGTCCGAAGGAATGGCTGTCGTAGAGAAAATAGCTGCACGCACAAAGCGCGATGGAGGTGTGAAGTCACCAGGCATTCCAACCATGCCTGAACCTTGTCCAAAAGGCGCTAGGGTCACACCACGTAGTGTGATCGGCTTGGCATTGAATGGAGTCAGATTAATGAAATTTCTCAAATTGGTCATTTGCCAATCAAAGGTAGGCGAGTTTGTAAATGCTCCCAATTGATCTTCATAGGTCACTAGCTTGCCATCTATAGGTTCTATCACAAGTGCTTTTCCACTTTTTTCGAAGACGATGTAGTGGAACGGTGCAGCTGTTGGACCCCACGCCTTTGTGATTGTTGGAGCGATCACAACGCTAGACAAGGCAGCTTTAACTTCATCTACAGTGGCAAATTGAGATAAAATCCAGTTAGAAAATTCTACAGGCGAAAGAGCTCTCGATTGATTTTCAGGGGTTATTTTTGCGTAGCTCGCGTAAGTAGGAAAGTAAAATGTACCAACTGAGAGTCCTTTTTCGTTTATACCATCCATCAGTGCTGGATCGTCAAAGGCAATAGCTCCCACAGAGGCATATTTGGATGTGTAAGGAAGACCAGGACCGCTTGGTGTCGTGCCTTTGAAGGAGTAGTTGCGTGGAATGATGGCTGCAGAGATGTCAACAGCAACTCCAAATTCTAGAGTGCGTCCATGAACAGTAGAGCCGTCTTTCGCAATAAGTTTCATTCCTGTGCATGCCTCTGCTGTGAACGAGACGCAAGCGGCTAGGGTTGCCAGGCTTAAAAAAAGTGCTTTCATAAAATCTCCTGTAAATCGATTTTGTCGTCATAACAGATCCATGGATTTTAAAGAAAAGAATTTCAGAACAAAGAGAATGAAAAGAGACAATTGCATAGTCAAACGAGGCATAGAAAAGCATAGAGGACAAATGTTCTATATGGAGTGCGGGACCTTGGTCCCGCTTTCATAGGGGTCGGCTTGACGACCCCATCTACGAG
>JACDHD010000055.1 GCA_013821265.1 Parachlamydiaceae bacterium
GTCATAATGACTCCTTTAGTCATGAACAAACCCCCTTGTTGTTAAGGTTTGCTGCATAACATTTTCTTAAGCCAAATACGACATTTCTATTTTGCAGAATTACGACATTTCTATTTTGCGCCTACACGGTTAATAATTTTATTTTACTTAATCATAATTTCTGTTATCCTTTTGTTTTATTTTAATTAAACGGAGATTTTTATGTCGTCACCAAGTAAGGAGCTTGCTCCTCTGGACTCCATTAGTAGTGGCCTTTCCGCCGCTTCTACGCATCCTCACAACAGCGTAAAAAAGAAAGTAGCCAGACCGTCTCGGTCTGGTAAAAACTGGCCGTCCTCGGCCTGAAAGTAACCAGTGCGTCTCGCCCTGTAAAAAAGAAAGTAGCCAGACCGTCCCGGTCTGGTAAAAAGGTCAGCGTGCATCTCCTAGGGGCTTTATAATCCAAGAACTAGATTAGTCTTACTAAGAACAACTATCAAAAACAATCTTTTTACTACTATTTAATAATAAAAGTTTGCTATACTCACATTACTTTACTATTCAGGGATTTTATGTCGCATTCACCTACAATACCAAGCTTAACAACACATGCAACAGCGCGCTGTTACGAACGCCCCCATGTGCGAAAAGCAGCTTCGATCACTTTGGGTGGATTAGCTCTTCCAGCAGCCCTTTGCACTATTTATACGGCAACTGCCTTCACAGCTGCTCCACACATCGTCACCCTAGCTTGCGCGACTTCCACAGTAATCACTCTCGCTTTGATTATCCTTGCCATTGCCATTAGCCGCCTAAAACCTATTGACATAACAAATCAGCCTCTTAAACTAGCGGAAGAGAACAATGACAGCCCATACGCTGAAGTAGTTGTGGAACAGCCAAAGTTTGAACCAATTTTCTTAGCGTTTAAAAGCGATTCAGATCGCTCGGTACAAGCCCTTAGCACAGTTTTAAGAAAAGCACAATTTTTCCTTTCACCAGAACAAACTAATTTCTTTAAAGCTGAATTTGAAAAGGCTTTTGAAAGCGAAAACTGGGGTATAGAACAAATCCCTCCACAATATTCTGAAGATCTTTCCTTTTTGTCGATTCAGGAACGCGTAAAAGAAAAAATACTAGAACGAGAATTCGCTCAATGCGCATCTGGACAGCTAACGTTTTCTGAACTGTTTTTCCGAAATGGCGAAACAGTTGTCAACGAAACAATCAATACCAATGAAGTTCTCCGCAAGCTATTGATGGAGCGATTTCTGTCGCAAAACTACACAGAAATGATCGCTTCAGCTCAACTCTTTGGTTGGACAAAGGAAAACGTCACAACCCACGTGTGCAGCCGTTGGGCTAAAATGTCATTTGCAAAAATCATAGAAACAGATGCAGCAGGTCTAAAAGCGGGTATTGCCTCCACAGACACGTTTAGTCAAGCACTAGAAGAACTACAAAAGCTATCCGTTGCCGACATGTTAAATGACTACACGCTCCTATTTGAGGTCGAAATTTTATCCCCACAAACACCTCTACAAAGTGACATGACACTCCAAACACGCTTTGAAACTGAATGTAGTAAATTAAACACTCTTCAAGATGTGGTGAACACATTTTCCGAAGGCGCATTCAAATATGGATTTCTCAACGCCGAAAAAACTACCGCTCTAGTTAATCAATTCGTAGAACACAACATCGCCTACTATATAGATAGAAAAAGTACACCCACAAACCCTAAAATAATTGCCTTAATCGAACAGTATCAGTTAATGCCCCAAAAACTAAGTGCCCTCGTAAACCAAAACCATCAGGAATATCTCAGTTTAGAACAAAATCATATCGCTGAACTTGCAACGATTACCAAAACCTTTACAGGTTCCGAACTTGCAACCAAAACAGCCTTAGCCAAAGATAATTTTTTACGAGTCTACGGCATCCTACAGGCAGAAATCTATTTGGGGCTTTGCCCCTAAGAACCCCACCAAAGGAGCTTGCTCCTCTGGACTCCATTAGTAGGGCCTTTTCGCAGCTTCTAAGCATCCTCACACAGCGTTAAAAAGAAAGTAGCCAGACCGTCCCGGTCTGGAAAAAACAGGCCTTCCTCATCGGCCTGGCTTAAAAATTGGGCAAAGACTTATGCAATTGTCTCTATTTCATCCATAATCAACAAAACACTTGATAGTTATTTAAATAATATATTATAATATTATTTTAGTAATGTTAATTTAGGTGATTTATGTCATTATTTTGTGATGGATACAATAAAGTAGATCTTCACCGTTTTTGGACAGAAACGGAAAAAATTGCAGAAGGAGCCGAAAGAGATGATATCCAAAGCTCCGTAAATAGACTCAATGAAGCTTACTTTGCCGGAGGCGCCCTAGCACCCCAATCCTTTGAACAACTAACCTCTAGCATCACCACTAATGCAGACGCCGAACTCTCCGAAAACCACTTTATTGTTTTTATAGACCCAAATGTAAAAGATGATACCCTAAGATACAAATTTTCTTATCTAGAAGGAATTCCTGGCATCGGTTCAGCTATCGCAGTTTTTAAAACTCTCTTCCATCTCTTTGGTCTAATCGTCTTCAAACATGAAATCAAACATGCAGCCAAAGAACTGGGCTCAATACCCTCAAATGAAGCTACAGCAGAAGAAATTACTGCCTACCACGTACGCAGTAACAAGGTCTTCTCCTACGCAATGGAATACACTAGCCACTACAATGGCCTCATGAAATCCCTCCTCGCCATTATCCCCTTCGTCAAACCCCTCTTCTGCCTCCACCAAATCTACAGCGACACCAAACACCTCCCCCACCTTTAGGGACTCTGTCCCTAAAGACCCTGCCAAAGGAGCTTGCTCCTCGGGAAATGTAGCTTTTACATTTATAGAAGGAAGGCCCTTGCTAGAAACATCAGTTTCTAGCAAGGGCCTTCCTTCAGACCGGGACGGTCTGGCTACCTTCTTTTTTTCGATCCAATCGTCTCTTTTGGGGAAACTTTCTGGTGAAAGGTAGAAGCGGCAGAATGGCCACTACTAAGAGGCCTTAGGGGCTTTGCCCCTAAGGCGGTATTTAGTGGCTTCGCCACTAAATACCGAAATTCATATCTTCAGGGACATTTTTTTGTTTCTTCTCGTGCTTTTTAGCTCTTTTTTCTTTTATAGTAAGATTGGATTTCTTTTTATCTTCTCTCCGGTGTTTATTTTCCTTAGACATAGGAACCTCCTTTTGGTTAGGTGTTCCAATCTTAATTCTAGCAATAAATCAATTAATCGTCAAAATTAATTATAAACTGTTATTTTATGAGCACATAGTTAATTTATTAGGATTGTTTTTGATCTAACTCTTTACTTTCGTCGAGAAGTTTTTTTGGAGAAGGTACTGTTTTAAGATATTGGGTCACCATGATGATCGGCATTGAAATGGCAGCTAGTGTGCCTATTACCATCATTGTTTCGAGCCCTATAATTTCCATCGAAACGGCAACAGTCAATAATACTAAATTATATAGAAAAAGAGGTATCATACTTAAAGCAGAAATCGTTTGGTTGTCCAATTCAGTGAATTTTTGTTTGCATTTTTGCATTAGGAGTGGTGTTCCGTGCCAAACAGCGAGATTGCCTCCGATAAGGGCTACTGTAGCTAATGCAGTAATTAAGGGGCTGCTGTTGACCACATAAGCAACCACAACACCTATTGCACAAGCGCCAATGGTCATTTTTACATAATCAGTATTAATCATTATTAGCCCCTAAAAAACAGGATTATCTCTTTTTTTTTGCAATTGCCTCTAAAGCACAATTATCATATCATATTCTTACATTTTTAACCTGAGTTTTGCGTTACAAGGTTCAGGTTTTAGGAGAACAATGGTTTTAAAACGCACAAAAGCACGTATAATTGGACTGGGTTCGTACCTCCCCGAGCATGTTTTGACCAATCAAGATTTAGAGAAAATGGTTGAAACAAGCGACGAATGGATCGTCTCAAGAACCGGTATGAAAGAGCGCCGCATTGCAGATAAAACTGAATTTTCTTCCGATATGGGAGTCGCCGCGGCACGCCAAGCGATAAAAAATGCGAAGATTGACCCTAACCAGATCGATTTGATCTTGGTTGCAACCATGACCCCCGACTACATCTCACCCAGTACCGCTGCCATTGTCCAATCGATGCTCGACATTCAAGATGCCGCAGCCATGGATGTCCAAGCCGCTTGCACAGGCTTTTTGTATGGATTATCCATTGCAAAAGCCTATATCGACTCCGGTATCTACCGCAATATTTTGCTAGTGGCGTCAGAAAAGATGTCTTCCTTTATCGACTACAGTGATCGCAACACTTGTGTTCTTTTTGGCGATGGAGCCGCTGCTGCCATTATTAGCGACAAAGGAGCAGGCTTAGCAATCGACAATGTCAATTTGGGGGCCGATGGCTCTTTAGCAGAACTCCTGTTCATTCCTGGGGGCGGTACACGCAATCCTGCTACCTGTGCCTCTGTGGGAGAAAAGATGCACTACATCAAGATGAATGGCCGAGAACTGTTTAAGCATGCCGTGCGCCGCATGAGCCAAACTTCAATCACTTGTTTAGAGCAGGCAGGCCTTACAAAAGATGACATCTCCTGGCTGATCCCTCACCAAGCTAACGAACGCATTATCGACGTGATTGCCAAAGGATTGGAACTCCCCTTAGAAAAAGTGTTCAAAACCATGCACAAGTATGGCAACACCTCTGCATCGAGCATTGCCATCGCATTGGATGAATTAACGCAACAGCACAAAATTAAACAGAAAGAACACCTGCTTCTCGTGGCGTTTGGAGCGGGTTTAACTTGGGGTGCTGTTTTACTGACGCAGCGATCAAGATGAATAACGCCTGGTACAAAAAAAACAAAACGGTCGAGATAAGTAACGCCCCGTACAAAAAACGCAGCGATCTAAATAGGTAACACCGGTAACCCAATGACACACTATAAAAAAATAGCCTTCATTTTCCCAGGACAGGGTGCTCAATACGTCGGTATGGGAAAAGATTTTGTCGACAATTTCCCCATTGCGCGCGAAACGTTTGCTGAAGCCGATGACATTTTAGGTCGAAAGCTATCCAAAATCATTCTAGAAGGCCCTGAAGCCCTACTTACAGAAACAAAAAATAGCCAAGTTGGTATCTTCGTTAACAGCGTAGCTATCTTGCGTGTCCTTCAAACACTTATCCCAGGCCTATCTCCCCATTTTTGCGCAGGCTTGAGCCTTGGTGAATACACTGCTCTTTTTGCATCGCAACGCATCTCTTTTGCCGATGACCTAAAGCTTGTGCAATATCGCGGCCAGTGCATGAATGATGCGTGTGAGACCACTCAAGGCACCATGGCTGTCGTTCTAGGACTCGATGCCGACGCCGTCGAAAAAGCTGTTAAAGAAGTCAATTTACCCAACGACCTTTGGGCCGCCAACTTCAACTGCCCCGGACAAGTTGTCATCTCAGGCACAACCAAAGGCATCCAAGCTGGCACAACAGCCCTGCAAGCCAAAGGCGCCAAGCGCGTTCTCCCCTTACAAGTACATGGAGCGTTCCACAGCGGCCTCATGCATAGCGCTGAAGTGCGTCTAGCAGAACAAATTAATCATGTCTCTTTGAAGGACAGCGCGATCGCCCTCATCATGAATGTAACAGGAAAAAGTGCTTCCTCTACCGAAGAAATTCGTCACAACCTAATCAAACAGGTCACCAGTCCAGTACGCTGGGAGCAGTGCGTGCGCCACATAGCGGATCAAGGTGCTGACCTCTTTATCGAAATCGGGTGCGCCAAAACCTTAGCTGGTTTTAACAAACGCATTGGTGTTACAGCCCCCACAGTCAGCGTGGACAAGATTCAAGACCTGGAAGCATTAGAACAAACACTAAGTCAAGGAGCCCCCAAATGAACGCACTGAGTCATCTATTACAGGATCAAGTTGCCGTTGTCACCGGTGGTAACGCAGGTATCGGCAAGGCAATTGCGCTGCAGTTTGCTGCCAGCGGAGCCAAGGTGGCCATTTTTGGAACGAACGCCGAACGCGGCGCAGCGGTTGTTAAAGAGATCGAACAGGCTAACGGTCCTAATAGAGCACAGTTTTTCAGTGTTAACGTTGCCAACACCGCAGAAGTCGAAAAAGCAATCAAACAAGTAACCGACACCATAGGTCAAATCGACATCCTAGTTAACAATGCAGGCATCACACGCGATCAGTTGTTAATGAAAATGTCAGAAGAAGATTGGGATACTGTTTTAAATGTTAACGTAAAGTCATGCTACAACACCTGCAAAGCCGTTGTGCGCAACATGATGAAGGCGCGCAAGGGAACGATCATCAACATGAGTTCCGTGGTAGGTCTCTCCGGAAATGCAGGACAAACCAACTACGCTGCCTCAAAAGCCGCTATCATTGGTTTTACGAAAGCTTTAGCTAAAGAATTATCCGGCCGTTCGATTCGCGTTAACTGCATCTGTCCAGGGTTTATTGCTACCGCAATGACAGAAGGGTTGACGGATACACAAAAGGAGTCTATTCTAGCTAGCATACCTTTAGGAAAAATGGGTTCTCCCGCAGACATTGCATTTGCAGCCCTATTCTTAGCCAGCCCCCTGTCTAATTATGTGACAGGACAATCGCTCGTCGTTGACGGGGGCATGGAAATATAAATTACGTTAAACAACAAGGAAGGCCTTTATTATGTCAACAGAACAAGAAGTGATCGATATCGTTGTCGAGCAACTCGGCGTCGACAAAGACGACGTAGCAGCCAACAAGTCTTTTGTAGAAGATTTAAACGCTGATTCACTAGACCTCACAGAGCTCATCATGACGTTTGAAGAACGCTTTGGCTGCGAAATTTCTGAACAAGATGCCGAAAAGCTAAAAACTGTCGGCGACGTCATCAGATACATCGACCAACGCAAGAAATAAGGGGACTCTGTCCCCTTATAACCCCTGCCAAAGGGTATGAACCCTCTGGACTCCCATTACGGTGAAGTTTCTCAAGAATAGCATTACAGATACCTCAAGCAATAAGGTAGCCAGACCGTCCCGGTCTGGTTTTTTTCTCTTGCCCGATTGCATGGCCAGGCCGTCATCGGCCTGAAAGTAACCAGGGCGTCCCGCCCTGCAAAACCACGCCGTCATCAGCGTGGCAGACAAAAGACCTGTATAGCCCATTTAAGTGCTACGTCTGTCGGTGACTCAAAGTATTACCTATGTTGCTCAGTGGGACCTTTTTTAAAGGCTGGGACGGCTTAGCTACCTTATTACCAGCCTTCTCTTCCACTGTCATCAATTTCGTATATGCCTGTCTCAATTCAGGTGGGTAACACTGAAATTCCTTGAGTAACCGCAATCGCCGCAATGCCTTCAAGCCTACTTTTGTTAAAAATTTTCTTGTATATTCATATCTTCTCTCTATTAGTTAAATTTAATTATTTAGAAAAGTACACAAAAAAAACCGTTATTTTCAGAATGCCATTTTTATTAAAATTATCATTCCTTTTTGCAAATAAATCGTAGTCTCACTATAGTTTTTAGTATCTAGATCGATAAAGGTATGAAAATGCTCATTGGAATTAGCTATGCCCTCGCCGCCTGCTTAATCTGGGGGCTGATTTTTGTTGTGCCAGGATTCATGCCTGAATTCAATGCAATCGAAATTGCATTTGGCAGGTATCTGGTCTACGGTAGTATCTCAACCCTTTTCTTGCTTAAGTCTCGACTCAATCATCACGGTAGCTACCCCTTAAAAATATGGCTCAAGGCCACCCACTTTTCCCTCATGGCCACCGTCGTCTATTACATCAGCCTTGTGTTAGCTCTACGTTATGCCAACCCTGCGATCTGCGCTTTAATCCTTGGCGTCAGCCCCATCACAATCGCTTTTTATGGAAATTGGAAACAACGTGAATGCAGCTTTAAGCACCTCATTTTGCCCTCAGTCCTTATTCTGGTGGGACTTCTAATTATGAATGCTCCTCATTTGATGAACAATGAAGCCGCCTCAGAATATGCCTTAGGACTACTTTTATGCCTTATTTCTTTGTTGGCATGGTCATGGTATGTCGTTGCAAATGCAAAATTCATTAAAGACCATCCACATATCCCCTCAAACGAATGGTCCACTCTAATAGGGGTCACCAGCCTTATCTGGATCGGGTTATTAGGTCTCTTTTTTGGGATTTTCTATTCTGACAGTATCGACATGACTAAATACATCACAATTTCTCCGGAATTGATGAACTTTATTTATGGCAGTTTGGCATTAGGCGTTCTCTGTTCCTGGCTAGGAGCCTTTTTGTGGAATAAAGCTAGCCCCCACCTACCTGTAGCAATAGCTGGACAACTGACGATCTTTGAAACGGTTTTTGGATTATGCTTTGTATACCTGCTAAAACAGGAATTACCTCCCATTATGGAGTGTTTAGGAATTACTCTTCTTCTGACTGCTGTGGGCTATGGCATGACGATCCCTATGGAACGCGAATCTATAGAGACGCATTCCTAATGTGCTTTTGGAGTGCGTTGACGTGCCAACGCTTTCATAGGGGTCGGCTTACGACCCATTCACAGTTCGTTGTGACATCGGCAAGCCGATGTTTGTGAACGCGGTGGCAAGCCACCCACTCCAAACAGGAAATTTCATTAATTTTTTTCTTGTCCTGTTTTATTTATTGTGCTACTCTTCTCAATTATGAACACAAAAAAGAACGTTTTACATTCATTCTTTTTCACAACAAACGTCGATAGTTCGACCGTGGTTGCCCTCGTCTGCGTCATTTCTGTCATTCTCCTTTCTTCAGTCATCCGCTAAGGCGGATACATATTTATTTTTCGCTACATCTCTATTCGTTAAAAAAAATTAAATAAACAAACTGAAAAAGGAAATTTTTATGTCATCATCCGTTCAAAATAATTCTAATGTCGTCACATGGTCACATGCGATGCAATACATTAAGGAACCCGTCGCAGCAGGCATAGCCTTTATACCCGTGAGCTATGGTTTTTCTGCTAAAAGCGCTCAACAAGTAGGAAAGCCTATTCCAAAAATGTCTTTCTCAACAACCTTGTATAAAGGATTTAGAACCTCACCAGTTGTAGGCACTGCTGTCGGCGCTCAAATGATTGCTCAAGTAGCCATAGAGAAAGAATTTGGTTCCGGATCTAGCATCAAGGATAAAGTATTTAGTTCCTTTGCGGTTGGGGTAGCCTCTTCGTACTTTTTGATCGTTTTCCACCGTTACACAATGAATATCACTGGTTGGGACGCTTGGCGTCTACCTAGTGTGAAATCCGCTGGTTTAGTTGGCTGTCGAGAAGTTCCTTTCGTTACTGGTGTTGTCATGGGCAACAGTATCAAAGAGATCTTCATGAAAAAATGGAGAGAAGGTCCATCACAAAAAAATATCTCTAAAAAACAAGAAATTGCCACAGGCTACGCAGCAAGTTTTTTTAGTGGATCAGCCGGAGCCGCTTTAGGTCACGGTTTTGATACGGGAATTTCTCGTAACGAAGAGGGTTTGCCAAGCACAAAAGGCATGAAGATACAGGAGAAATTTAAAGTATTGTCCAAAGGATTTGGTATACGTACGTTTACCGTTGGCGTCTTTACTGTTTTGTATTCAGCAAGTAAAGACATCATGTCGTAATTGACGCCGGAGTTTAAAGAATCTTTGAGTCGCTCTATAGAGCTCCTTTATTGCTCCGGTTCCTCCCACAGTTCCCTTCGGTCACTGTGGGCAACGATGAGAAGCGCTCTCGCTTCGCTCGAGCTTTAGCAACAAATGTTTCCGTTAATATAGAAACACTTTCTAAAGTCCGAGCGAAGCGAGGACGCCTCCCCATATAGCCCACAGTGACCGAAGGGAACTGTGGGAAAACTAAACAAAAAAATCGAGCCCTTTAGGGCGACTCAAATCGATAATGCTTCCTTGCTTATTAATAGCTCACAGTTTATTCTTTAATTTGATATACTTGCCGGCATAAAACAAGAGAGACCCCTTCATTTACATGCACTACCTAAAACAACTTCCAGTACAATTAATTATCAGCATCCTACTTGCCTTTGGCTTAGGATCCCTCCTCGATCTCTTCTACGTTTCCCTCTTTTACTCCATCAGCACCGTATTCATTCAAATTTTAATCTTTATTTTGCCTTTCATGGTATTCAGCTTTATCTTTCGTGCCCTTGCAAACAGCCAGCGCGGCTCCCTCTCCCTGCTCCTCCTCATTTTTGCAGGTGTCACACTTTCTAGTACAATCGCCTTAACAACCTCCAATGTATTGGGACAACTAGTGCTTCCCTTTTTAGGATTAACCCACTCCCCCGACTTCATTTCCAAGTTTACCTCACAGGTCACTCCCCTCTTTGCCATTAACCTACCTCCACTTGTGGGAACGGAAAAAGCAATGCTATCCGGCATTTTTTTAGGCATCGCTGTCAGTTTCCTTAACGAAAGAAATGCCTTTAAGATACGACTACAGCAATTTTCTATTCGCTTTAGCGATTCCATCACACTTTTCCTCAAACGCGTTTTTATTCCCCTCCTTCCGCTATACGTATTCGGATTTTGCCTAAAACTTAGCTACGACCAAGCCCTCCTACACCTCTTTCAGCAATTTGGCAAAGTCTTCCTTTTCAGTATGACGCTCCTGATTTCTTACATGTTCCTCCTCTACTTTATCGGCTCCGGAGCCAACTTTGCGCGCACACGCCAGAACCTGAAACTGATGACTCCAGCAGGGCTTACTGCCTTCAGCACAATGTCCAGCGCAGCAACAATGCCTGTTACGCTAACCTGTGCCTATGAAACAACAAAAGATCGCGATTATACCGATCTCATTATTCCCTCAACAACCAACATCCATATGCTTGGGGATGCCCTGACAATCATGATAACTGCCCTCACGCTACTTTCCATCTTCGGAATGCCGTGGCCCGGATTTGAAACGTTTTTACCCTTTGCAATGGCGTACTCCCTAGCAACGTTATCTTGCGTCGGAGCCCCAGGAGCCAGCGTTTTAGTGGTTCTACCTGTCCTGCAGAATCATTTGGGCTTTACTCCTGAAATGATCAGCATCCTCACCACAATTTACATCCTGCAAGACTCCTTTGGCACAACAGGTAATGTGTTGGGCAATGGAGCCTTTGCTTTAATCATTCAACGCATTCGCAACCGCATCAAGCAAACAACCCCTGCCTATGCGTTAGCTGAATCTGAAACCAAACTGCCATAATGAGTCACAATTCTGTCGCCCATTTGCTCCACGAAAAACGCCACTTCCCTCCATCAGCAGAAACCTCTCGAAACGCTCTTATAGGAAGCAATGCGATCTACACTGAGATGTATGAGCAGTCCATTCGCGACCCTGAAACATTTTGGTTGGAGCAAGCAAAGTCTCTTGATTGGTTTCAAACACCATCTGTAGCCTGCAAATACAACTGGGACACGGCTACACGAACGATCAACCACACCTGGTTCGAAGATGGCCGCATCAACGTCACAGTCAACTGCCTCGACAGACACTTAAAAACGGCAAATCGACATAAAACAGCCCTTATCTGGCAAGGCGAAAACGACGCCGACCAAACGCGCTTAACCTATGAAGAATTACACACTGAGGTGTGTCGCTTAGCTAATGTCCTCAAAATGAAAGGCATTCAAAAAGGCGATCGCGTTTGCATCTACCTACCTATGATTCCTGAACTCGCCATTGCCATGCTAGCATGCGCTCGTATTGGCGCAATCCATTCGATTGTATTCGGCGGCTTTAGCGCCGAAGCCCTCAGCCACCGCATTCAAGATTCTACGTGCAAGCTGCTCATCACCTCTAACGTCTCACTTCGCGGTGGCAAAGCGATTCCCCTAAAGGAAATTGCCGATAAAGCCCTGGAACAGACGCCTTCTGTTCAACATGTGATCGTCGTCCAGCGCACAATGGATGCGTGTAATATGACTGAGGGACGCGATAGTTGGTACCATCACGAAATGACTTCTCATGCCCCTCATGACTGCCCTGCAGAACCCATGGAAACAAATGCTCCGCTATTCATTCTTTACACCTCCGGCTCTACAGGCAAGCCAAAGGGCGTTGTGCATGGTCAGGCAGGCTACCTTTTACACACATCTTTAACTCATAAATATGTCTTTGATCTGCACGACAACGATGTTTATTGGTGCACAGCAGACATTGGATGGGTAACAGGACACAGCTATGCCATCTATGGTCCGCTAGCAAACGGAGCCACCACACTGCTTTTTGAAGGCATCCCGACCTATCCTGATCCGGGTCGCTTTTGGGAAATCGTCGATAAATACAAAGTATCCATTTTCTATACGGCACCAACGGTGATTCGCTCTCTCATACGCACAGGAACTGAATTTCCCAATAAATACAGTCTCTCTTCCCTGCGCATCCTAGGCACTGTTGGAGAACCAATTAACCCTGAAGCGTGGATCTGGTACTACGACACAATCGGAAAAACACGCTGTCCTCTTGTAGATACATGGTGGCAAACGGAAACTGGGGGCATCATGATTGCGCCACTCCCCGGCTGCCATACTCTTAAACCAGGTTGCGCCACCAAGCCTTTTTTTGGTGTAGAACCAGTAGTCCTGCGCGATGATGGATCTGAATGCCAACAAAATGAAGGCGGCTCTCTATGTATTCGCAAGCCCTGGCCTGGGATAATGCTGACGACCTGGGGTGATCACGATCGTTTCGTAAACACCTACTTTACGACGTTTAAAAATGTCTATTTTTCCGGCGACGGAGCTCACATCGATCACGAAAGCGACGTATGGCTCTTAGGACGCATTGACGACGTAGTAAATGTTTCTGGACATCGCATTGGTACTGCAGAAGTAGAAAGCGCCCTAGTGAATCACCACGCCGTAGCAGAAGCTGCGGTGGTTCCGATGCCACATGAAATTAAGGGACAAGGTCTCTACGCTTTTGTGACCCTGAAAGAAAATATCCCAAGTACTCCTGAACTAAAAGAGGCTTTGCGCAACGAAGTGCGCACCTTGATTGGTCCTATAGCGGTACCAGACAAGATTCAATTTGCCAAAGCACTGCCCAAAACGCGTTCTGGAAAGATCATGCGTCGCATTTTACGTAAGATAGCTGAAGATGATTTGGATAATTTGGGTGATACTAGTACCTTAGCGGATCCGCAGGTCATAGAGAATCTCATCGGAAGTGACTAACAGACAATTTGTTAATGGACCTTTTGCAAATTGGTTGAAGAGAAAATGCTCATTTGCTATAAATTCTGCTATCTATTCCTTTTGCTGACATAGCTCAACTGGTAGAGCACCCGACTTGTAATCGGACGGTTGTGGGTTCAAGTCCTACTGTCAGCAATCTTTTTTCTGTGTTTTTCGGGGGTGTCGCATAGCGGCAATTGCAAGGGACTGTAAATCCCTCGACTTCGGTCTCCGTTGGTTCGAGTCCAACCGCCCCCATTCGCGAGGCAGTAGAAAATGCCCAAATACGCATCAAACGACTGCGAAGTCTCATTCAACGCATCTTATTCCTTGGCCGTAGCATGAACTACGACCTCGTTATAATCTGCGTTGCCTGACACTTCTCGTCAGTTTGCTGCATATTCGTTCAATTTCCACCGCCTCTGGGGCTCTGTCCCCTAAAACACCTACCAAAGGGTATGAACCCTCTGGACTCCCATTATAGTAAAGTTTCTAAAGAACAGCCTATCAGAACTCTCAAGCTTTAAAAAAAAATTTCTTTATCTTTAAGAAATTTTCTAATATTGTTTTTCCATGAACAAGCCATTTATACCGGCCCATGGAGGCTACCAGAAGTTGCTTTCCTACCAGAAAGCTGAAATTGTTTACGATGCTACTGTATATTTCACCAATAGATTTTTTCGGAGAGGCGACCGCACCATTGATCAAATGGTGCAGGCAGCACGATCAGGTAAACAAAATATTGCAGAAGCCAGTTCAGCCTCTGGCACCTCAAAGGAAATGGAAATTAAGCTAACGAATGTTGCTCGTGCTAGTCAGGAAGAACTTTTAATCGACTACCGCGATTTTCTTCGAACCAATAACCTACCTGAATGGTCCAAGGACCATTCCTACGCAAAACGCCTACGTGAGCTAAATAAGCAAGCGGATGCCACTTACGCAACCTTTCAGAAGGGTATCGAAAATGAGGCCCCTGAAATCTGTGTGAACGTCATTATAGGTTTGATAAGGGTAACCTCTTATTTGCTTGATCAACAGATCAAACGACTAGAGCAGGATTTTTTGAAAGATGGTGGTCTTCGTGAACGCATGACCCGTGCAAGGCTATCCTCAAGAGCTAAATAGCAAAGCGTCCTTTGCGTCCTTTGCGTCCTTTGCGTCCTTTGCGTCCTTTGCGTCCTTTGCGTCCTTTGCGTCCTTTGCGT
>JACDHD010000056.1 GCA_013821265.1 Parachlamydiaceae bacterium
GTGAAAACGTATTTGGAAGATAGGATAGTGCAATAAAATTATCTGAAAATTGATTCGAAAAAATTTTTCGAATCAATTTTCAAAAGAAAAACTTCTTTTGTTTTTCATTTTTTCACAGCCTCGGACGCCCTGGTTACTCTCAGGCCGAGGACGGCCTGGTTTAGGAATCGGGCACGGGCACGGGCACCCTCACGGGCACGGAAGAACAAGAGTCAGAGCTATTCGTCCCTTTTTAACAAACGGGACTGCCGGCGGGAAGCTGTTGAATGCTTACAAGCTCCAAAGTGGCATCCAAAGAACCTGCTAACACCATCCCTTGACTAGGAACTCCCATCAACACTGCTGGCTTTAGATTTGCGACAACGATGACGCGTTTGCCAATTAAATCTGCTGGTTGGTAGTGCTGACTAATACCCGCTACAATGCTGCGCTTTTCCAATCCAATATCCACCTGTAAATGAAGGAGCTTTTTGCTCTTTGGTACGGCGACAGCAGATAAAATGATCCCAACGCGCAGATCTAATTTTCGAACCTCTTCAATGTCTACAGGCGGCTTTAGACCAGGTAGGGCCACAGGTTTAGTTGCTTGCAGCATTTTGGCTCTCTCATTCAATTTGCCAATCTCTTCTTCGATCTGAGCATCTTCAATTCTTTGAAAAAGAATTGCTGAGTTTTGCAGTTTTTGAGGTGGAATTGGGTGTGCGACCACTTCGTCCCAATTCTGCGTTTCCACGTTTGAAGAATAACCCAACATCTTCCACACTTGCTCTGCAGTACTAGGAATAATAGGAAAAGAAATAAGGGCCAATGTCTTTAAACATTCGAAGCAGCATGCCAACGTTGTTTCCATTGAAGCATGTGTTTCAGGCTGCTTTGCATCTTGCCAAGGCTTTTTGTGATCGAAGTAAATATTGCCCAGCTGCGCTAATTCCATGATCGTTTGACTAGCTGCACGCAGCTTAAAGGCACTGTAGTTCTCTTTTGCTTGAGCAGCTAATTTTGTGATGTTTGTTAAAAATTCTTGATCAACAGCTGAGAGCACCCCTAGCTTAGGAATTTTGCCTTCACATTTATTGTGAGTAAACACCATCACGCGGTTAACCAAATTGCCATATTTTCCTAACAATTCCGTGTTGCAGCGCATCTGAAAGTCTTTCCAGGTGAATTCTGAATCGGCGGTCTCCGGAGCATTCGCAGCGATCGCATAGCGAATTTGATCCACTGTGTAGCGCTTAAAAAAGTCCTCAAGATCGATGTACCATCCATCAGATTTGCTAAACTGCTTACCTTCCAACTTATAAAATTCATTGGCGGGAAGCTCGTCAACTAGTTTAAAAGGCTGATTTTGTCCCATTGTCATTGCTGGAAATATTGTCGCGTGAAAGGGAATGTTGTCTTTGCCAATAAAATTTACCAATTTTGTGGAGGGTTCACACCAGTAGCTTTTCCATTTCTCTGGTTCACCTCTTAATTGCGCCCATTCCATTGTAGCAGAGATATAGCCGATAGGTGCATCAAACCAAACGTAGAGAACTTTACCTTCAGCATTCGGTAAAGGAACTGGAACGCCCCAATTAGAATCGCGTGTGATCGCTCTAGCATGCAGTTCATTAATATACCCTTTCACAAAATTCGTGACGTTGGGTTTCCACTGCTTCGATTCTATCCAAGTACTTAGCCGCTCTTTAAATTTGTCTAACAAAAGAAACCAATGCTTGGTGGGTCGACGCACTAGTGTCGCTTGTGTTAGTTTTGAGCGTGGATTCTTTAGATCTGTGGCTTCGTAACTCGTGCCACATTCGGGACATTCATCCCCACGCGCATTTGCAAAGCCACATTTTGGGCACTCCCCTACTACATAACGATCTGCTAAAAACTTTTGATCTGCCTCTGAGTAGAGTTGGTCTGTTACCCTTTCTTCAATGTATCCATTTTCTAACAGGTCTTTAAAGTACTGATGAACGGGTGCAACGTGTCCTGGCCATGTCGTACGTGAATAATGATCAAAAGATAAATTGAGTTTTTCAAATAACTCTTTGTTGACTTTATGAAAGATGTCGACATGTTCTTGTGGAGATCTTCCAGCCAAATCTGCGCTTAAAGTAATCGCCACACCATGTTCATCCGATCCACAGATATACAAAACATCGTTTTTGCAAAGACGTTGAAAGCGTGCGTAGCAATCGCCAGGTAAGTATGCGCCGGCGATATGGCCAAAGTGCAAAGGTCCATTAGCGTAAGGGAGTGCTGAGGTAATTAAAATGCGTTCCATAGCTAGAACTTTCCTTTGGGTTTTTGCACAATCAACACTTCAAAATCAGAATCGGGAACACGTTGCCATCCTAAAAGAGTCTTTGTTTCAATATCAACATAGAGTGGTCCGGGTTTTGTATAAATATAATCTAACTCTATAGAGCTTGGAGCTGAGCTGGGAGATGATATTTCCGTTTGAAATAAATATAATGGATGATGTCTTTTGCGAAGATTGTCTTGCTGTTCTGCACTTAAACTGCCCCAAGAGACATAATCACCCGGATGACGCTTTCGTAAAAATGTCCAATCCACGTGCAACATGTCTAGCCAGTTTATGCAATTGGGAAAAACACGCCCGGTCTCTCGACAAACTCCGGCGCGTTTAATATCAAAGATGCGGTTATCGTATTCATGTTTGTCGTACAGATACTGCAAGATCTTTTTGGCGCTTTCGTAAGGGAGGTCTCCTCCACGACGCAGAGGCAGTCCACTATAAGGACTCATGCCTACAGCATTGCTTCGAGCCTTTGCTCCCAGAAAAAACACAGCCACTAGCAAGACAAATACAAATAGGATAGCAGTTCCAAAAAGAACTACATCCGCATTTGAGACATCTGCAATAAAGTTTGGCATTAACATAGTTTAACAATCACTGGCAACAAGTCTTCGTTTTGTTTTTACCACAGTGACACAGAGGAGCACAGAGAGCGAGAAAGATAAAGTTAAAAAAAGAAACACCTTTGCTTCTTTTTTTGCTCTCTGTGCTCCTCTGTGTCTCTGTGTCTCTGTGGTAAAAAACAAAACGAAGACTTAGGTATTATTCCACGAGGATTTTACGAGGACGTTTTGGTTTCTCTTCGTTAAACATAGAACTTTTGCTACGTTTCTTATCTAGTGAATATTCTTCGCTATTTTGGTGAACTCTAGGAGCTAACGGTACAACTTCTGTTTCAACAACGATTTCGTCAAAAATATCATTACCTGTTGAAATCTCTTCTAAGATTTGTAGCGCTCTGTTTTGAGCCTCCATTTTAACGCGCGGTCCACGTCCTGTTTTGAGCATGTTTTCTGCTAACTTAATGGCATAATTGACCAATTCAAATTGATTCTTGAATTTCTTATTGAGCTCTTCATTTGTTATTTGATCTTTATGTTCCATAAACACTCCTTGTAATTCTTTTAATCTCTAAAGGTTACTTACGCGATGTTCTTCAGCAATGAACACACTGCGCAATACCTGATATGCTGTTTCTAAGTCATCGTTGACGATGCAATAATCATAACGCGCAACAGCCTTAAACTCGCGTTTAGCACACTGCAAACGCTCTTCAATCACACTTGCACTTTCTGTTTGACGCTCTGTTAAGCGCTTGCGCAACTCTTCTTCAGAGGGTGGCATCAAAAAAATGAAAACAGCTTTAAAGCCTCTATCCTTTAGCAACAAAGCCCCTTGGGTATCGATCACCAAAACAATGTGGTTACCTTTCTGCTGCTGTTCTTTTACTGCTTGGTAGGCAGTTCCGTAAAGAGTTCCATATAGCTCCACATGTTCCAAAAATTCATTGCGCGCAATTTTTTGTGCGAACTCTTCCTTAGAGATAAAATGATAATGATCTCCAGGAACTTCTCCTGGACGGCATTGACGCGTGGTATAGGACACACTTCTGACAACGTTGGGAAACTCCTGATAGAGTTTTTCCACTAGCGTGGTCTTTCCAGTGCCTGCTGGAGCACTCACAACAAAGACTAAACCTGTTTTGAGATTTCCTAACAACTTATACATCTGCCTAATCACTCAATATTTAACGCTTGTTCCCGCACGCGCTCCAGCTCACCCTTTACTTCCACAACCAGGTGAGAGACTTCGCTATCTGAGGATTTAGAACCAATGGTATTGATTTCTCGTCCTAGCTCCTGCAGCATAAATTTCAACGTCTTGCCAATAGCCGATTGATCCGACCTTAGCAAACTCTCCACTTGATCTAAATGAGAATTAAATCGGGTAACCTCTTCAGCTATGTCAACACGTTCTGCAAATAAGCACACTTCGCGCAACACGCGCTCTTCATTCTCTACACAACCAGATATGACTTCATTAAGGCGTTCAGTCAATTTTTTGCGATAGCCTTCTGTAGCTTGAGGCGCCTTTGAAGCGATCTGATTCATGGTCTGGCGTAGTAATTTAAATCGCTGGCAAATATCACGTTGTAGTGTTTGCCCCTCTACCTCTCGCATCGTTACAAATGCTTTGAGGGCCTGGGATGCCGCTTCGCGTAATGAGGTACGATATCCCTCTTCCCCTTCTAGGGCAACTTCATACTGCAATACCCCATCTTCCCGTGTCAGTAATCTCCACAATGCATCATCCTGTAACACAATCCCTAATTCATTGCTGATTTTTCGACAGGCATTAGTAATTTGTTCCGCCAATGGAATGTTGGGGCGTACACTAACGGGGGATCCATTTTCAAATTGAGCGGTGACGCGTACTGTAATGTGACCGCGTGCAATCGAAGCAGCAACTAGTTTGCGCAGTTCGTGATCAAAACGCGCAAGCTCCTTAGGAGCAAATATTTGAATGTCCAAATGATCGCGATTAACCGATTGCACTTCTACAACAAAACGCCCTTGCGCTGTTGTAAGACTTGCACGTCCATAACCGGTCATACTTCTAAGCATGCACACTCACTTCGCGAAATGTTTAATAGCACCCCAGTATACGGGAGATTCCAAAAAGAAACCACAGAAATAGCGCCTGCCATAGAGACGATTGCAAAAGTTCCCTTTCCGTGCCCGTGCCTGTGCCCGACTTGCTAAATTTCCGTGCCCGTGCCCGTGAGCGTGCCCGTGCCCGACTTGCTAAAGAGGTACGTAGCATTGTAATATTTTTTCGGTTTACGTCATTTTTTTAGCAAATCGGGCACGGGCACTCTCACGGGCACGGGATAAATAAAATATCTATTGCAAGTTATACACAAGTATTCTTAGATGGGTATAGACAGGAGACAAAATGGTTGGAATTGCAGGGGCGATTTTTACAGGCGCTTTTCAAGTAGATCGCATCATCACACAACTTTTGGATGGCTTATCCCATCGCGGAAAAAATTCAGAATTGCACACCTTTAAAAACACACAAGTAGGCATTTGTGGCGGATCCTTATCTCTCTATAAAGATAGTTTAATTGGATTAGACGGTCATCTTTACGATACGGAAGCACTGCGTACTCAACTTTATCTGTATCCCTTGACTGCGACCACTTCAGATACAGATTTAATCGGCTACGCCTATGATTTGTGGGGACCCTCGTTTCTCGAACACTTAGATGGTGATTTTGCTCTTTTTATTTTTGATGAGAAGAAAGAACGTTTGATTCTGGCTCGCGATCGCATCGGCAAACGCCCCCTTTACTGGTACCGTGGACCGCGCCAATTAATTTTTGCGAGCGAGCTCAAGGCCATTTTAGCCACTGGTGCAGTGCCTAAAACCCCAGCGACCGATGCGTTGGCTACTTACCTCTACTTTGGATTTACACCACAAGACATGACACCAATCCAAGGAGTCAATAAACTCCTTCCAGGATATTACCTACAGTACAATCAAGATAAAAGCAAAACGATTGCGCCCTTCTGGTCGTATAGTTCTCACTTTAAAAAAAAGATTACTGATCCACCAAGCACCTTAGTAGAACATGTCGATAAGATGCTGGAAAAAACCGTCGCTAACTGCATTCCTCTTCAGCGTCCTGTTGGCTGCTTATTGTCTGGGGGCCTTGGCTCTTCTAGTGTTGCCTACTATCTCCGTCGACTCATTCCTCCGGAAGAAATCAACTCCTTCTCTGTCGGCTTTCAAGATGAAAGCAGCGCTGAACTTCAAGCAGCAAAAGAAGTTTCTCTCGAATTAGACCTTCCCTATCAAAAAATGGTCATAAAGCCTAATGAGCTTCTCGACGATCTCGTCAAGATCGTGTGGTTTTTAGATGAACCATTAGCTGATCCGAATGTCATTGCCACTTGGCATTTGGCAAAATTAGTTGCCCCAACACATGTTGCCTTTTCTGGGATGGGTAGCGATGAGCTTTTTGCGGGACACAATCGTTACACAACTGAAGAGAGGTATTTAAGTTTTTCAAGCAAGCTAACTCAATTGGCTATGCCTTTTATAAAACATATCGCCATTCCCATTCTAAGTCTCTTTTCCTCTCAACGTGTCTATACTCTTTTGCAAACAATGCGCTCTTCTCCGTGGCAGATCGATTACTTTAATCAAAATGCACTGTTTAACGAAAAAGCACTCCAAGCCGCTGCTCCAAAGCTCTCTAAACTATTTGATGCCCAGATTTTTCTTAAAAAATTCCACAATCTTCCAAAAGATGAATCTCCTGTTTCTTCTTTTCTATATCTAGATGTTAAAACGCGACTTGTGGACACCTACATCCTTCAATATGAGAGACTCACCACAGCACATAATGTCGACTGGAGAACCCCCTACCTTTCTCATCAACTCTTCGAGTATTTCGCTTCAATAGCGGAACCAGAGAAATTGTTCTTTCTAAAAAAAATCCTTCAAGGAACTCTTCCCACATCTGTCTTAGACAGGCCAAAAAAGACACGTAAGGATTTTCTAAAAAATTGGATTGAACCTTCCGGTTTGGGAGAACTGTTCCCGATGCTGTGTAATGGCTCCTTAGTTGAGCTAGGACTGATTTCTCAACGTTGGCTTAAGGAACACACTGCAACAGCAGAAAAGCGACGCGAAGCATTTCCTCAACTTTGGGGGATTTTAATTTTGGAAATCTGGTACCGTCTATTCATCAACAAACCTACTTTTGATAAGCCACCTGAGATTTCCGTTAAAGAATTGCTGGCTGAGAAGTAACGTCAAGGATATATGGTAAAAAGTCGCCTAAATATTGTTGCAGTAACACCTCCTGAAGCTATCTCTCCAGGCAAAGTAAAGCGCAATCACAAAGAAGAAGCGCGCGCTAAATTTGAAAGGCTTTGGCTTGTTGACCCAGAACAGTTTAACCCGAATCGCAATGCAATAGAGCGAGAACGGGTCACGCGCACATTGAATATCATGCAACCGGTCTTTAATCCAAAAGATAAGAAAATTGTCGATCTAGGTTGTGGTTCTGGAGTCTTTACAAATTACCTAGCTGATCGTGGAGCTTCTGTCGATGCTGTAGATATTGCTAGCAATGCATTAAAGACGATTCAACCAAAAGCAAACATTAATCTCATTCAAGACTATGTTCCTCATACCAAGCTAAAAGATGAAGCATACGACGTCGTTTTAGGTACTGAAATCATCGCTTATCTACATGCCGACCTCTATCGCCTATTCTTTTCAGAACTGGCACGCCTTACCCACAATCAAGGACATGTGGTTTGCTCCACCCCATTAGACATCTATGCCGAAGATGCGTTGGAGCGCTTTGTCACATTAGTAGAAACAGAGTTTAAGGTCGACAAGTGGCAATTCAGCTACCACGCCTGGTACATACGCCTGCGTCGGATATTACATGCTCCTGACCGCTTTTCACACGCCATGAATAGTCCAGACTATCGCCAAAAGCAACTAAATAAACGCAAAGGTATTCGTAAACACTGGTTTTTGTTTAATTCAACCAAAGGGATAGGCTTCATCTGGACTGGTTTAAACAAACTGCTAAAACCGACAATGCAATGGCTAGAACAAAGTTCAAAATTGTTGCTTTGGATGGAAAAATGCTGCCGCTTTATCTCATCAGAAAGTGGCATCAGCCATGTGATCTTTGTGGGGACAAGACGCTCGATGATCGACCATCTACCGGCAGATGAAATCCCGCAAGAGCGCAAACATCGCAAAGAGGTGTGGGAATAAAAAAGCCGGAGATTGTCTCAAGGCATAATGCAGGATCCTTAAGGCTGCTACATTCCTGTCCTGACCTGGTTCGGATTGCCTTATCCCATGAGGTCCCCGGCAAACAAAGAAAAGGAAAGCTTACTGGATACGCTGGTTTTCCTCAAGAATGAAATAGGTAAACAATGAAAGAATCAAAATGGGCAATCGGAATTGATATTGGAGGCACCAAAATCAATATCGCTGCAGTCAATGATCAAGGACAAGTGATGAAGTGCATGCACTTAGTCACACAGGTAAAAGCAGGTGTTGATTCCATTATCAATGATATTGCAACGGTTTGCCGCAAACTATGTACTGAATATGCTCAGCCTCCTTTGGGAGTCGGAATCGGAATGGCAGGTCAGGTCGATTCCCATACCGGCTTTGTGCACCTCGCTCCCAATTTATATTGGGTTGATGTCCCCCTTGGCGAAAAATTAGAAAAGTTGTTAGGGCTTCCTGTATCCATCACTAACGATGTACGCGCTAGTACAATTGCAGAATGGAAATATGGAGCCGGAAAAGGCTGCGATAATTTTGTCTGCTGCTTTATCGGCACTGGAGTCGGTGGAGGCATTGTGAGCAATGGACTTCTTCTCGAGGGTTTTTCCAATTCAGCAGGAGAGATTGGTCACATTGCCGTTGAAATGGATGGTCTACCTTGCACGTGTGGACGCACAGGATGCCTTGAAACATATGTGGGAGGCCTTGCAATGTCAAAACGCGTTCAAGAATGGATAGCAGCTCATCCAGAAATTTCTCATGGATTAGGCGATCCGCAACACATAACGGCGAAAATCTTGGTCGAAGGTTTTCGCAAAAACGATCCTGTTTCTGTAGCAATAATTGGAAAAGCACGGAAAGCGCTCGTAGCAGGCATGAAAGGGGTGGTAAACGTGTTGAATCCAGAACGTCTCATCTTAGGCGGAGGCATCGTGTACGGACTTCCAGAACTGATCGATTGGTTGCGGGAAGACATTAAGCATGCTGCTTTAGCAATTGCGACAAAAAAATTGGAAATTGTTCCGGCGGCCCTAGGCAGTGATTCTGGCTTGATTGGGGCTTCTGCCCTTATTCTAGAGAAACCCCCTGCCAAAAGATATGAACCAAACGCCTCAAAACTAAGAAAAACTTAAAACTCTTTATGTGCTTTTTGGAGTGAGGTGGCTTGCTTAAGGGGACTCTGTCCCCTTAAAACCCCTGCCAAAGGGTATGAACCCTCTGGACTCCCATTATTGTGGAGTTTCCTAAAAACAGTCTTTCAGATGCCTAGAATCTAAGAAAAACTTAAAACTCTTTATGTGCTTTTTGGAGTGCGGTGGCTTGCCACCGCTTTCATAAACATCGGCTTGCCGATGTCACAACGTACCGTGAATGGGGTCGTCAAGCCGACCCCTATGAAAGCAGTGGCAAGCCCCCGCACTCCAAAAAGGAAAGCGAACCGAGACCAAGGCACCCTACCGGAATACTATCTGAGGATACCCAATTCGGTACGGAATGCTCCAACATCGGAATGAAACATATCCCCCTCAAGAGTTTTGCAAACCATTTCCTGCAAGTTTGGAGCCTTATCTCTCTTCCAGCGTTCCCAACCGGTCTGCCACTCAGAAGGAATTGGATTTGCTTGTCCCTGAAGCCTGCCATGCAATTTTGCCGGGCTTAGGAATAGTAACATACTCATTCCAAACGCTGTATTTGTTCTACCGTTTCCCTGTGGCGTTTCAGCTGCATTTTTATACTTACGTATGTCTATATGATTTCTAAGCAACGTTACCGTCTCAACGCTCAAACCCTCATGCCATAGTTTGTTAATCCGCAAAATTGTCTGAGGAACTGTAGCAAGAAACAGGCGATTGCGCGCATAACGAGCAATCGGAACTGCCACTAAACAGGCTCCAAACAGAACCTTAACTGCTTTAAACGCATAGGGAATAATTACCATTTGATATAGAAATAGACAGGCAAAAACTCCAAAAGCACTTATTGCCACTTCTTCCAACCTTCGGTTGTTGGCAAGTGGTCTTATGCGTTCAGGCAACCGCGACAGCAAACCTGCACCGCCAATTACACTAACAGCAATCACACCAGCTTGTTTCAGAGATATAGGGAGTGCACTTAGCATTGCTAGAGAGACTAGGGCACATATGCTTTCTACTCTCTTCATGGAAGGTCTGGTAGACAAGATACCTAAAGCGACACCAATAATAGTTAGAGAGAGAAAAGCAATCTGTGGAGTAGCTGAAAAGGAAATTATTGCCGAGGACAACAATAACCCACTACAAGCAGCTAAAGTGTTTTTTGCGAAATCGTAAATCGCGTGTGCATCGTTACAACGTTTAATGCTGCGTTCGTACAAAGCACCATCCCAAGAAACTTTCTCATCAGCTTCAGCAAAACATGCTTCTCGATGCTGGGTCACGGCAACTTTTTCAGATAGTTGTTCAATTGCGATTAGCATCTGCGTTGCACTAGAAGCTGAAAAAGGAAATTGAATATTCATGGTCTACCTACTAGTTCTCGTTGAAACTGTTGAAAATCGGGATCATTTACGCCCTTGCCTGTGATTCCAATGCAAATGACTTTTTGTAAGTGGGCGTCCTTGTGTCTTCTCCAATGCTCCCAAACCACATTCCATTGATCCGGTATTCTAAAATTTGGATCGGTGATCTGCACCGTTGGATCGCTGAAAGCGATTGCTTGTGCCAAAGTACGTTCTTCTGCTGATTGCACATAGGGGCCAGGAGGATCATCTGGTCCTGGAGGCACTGCCGGCGTATAATTTCCTGGAGGAAGATGCTTTAAAACGCCTCTTATTAGAGGAACTGTATCGCGATCTAAGCCTTCGTTCCATAATTTTTGGATCCGCGCAACAATGTGTGTACTTAGAACAAATCTGTTACTGCACAGCGCGCACAAATGCAGAAACCCAGTCGCTGCAACGATTGTTAATCCACCTGCCAGAAAAGTCATAATTGCCACGTCATACACTTTTCTAATGGCCAAAATTTTAAAAACAGATGAAATCATGAAAAAAGAAAAGCCCACAACTGTCGCAACATATGCCCCAACTTTAGTGCATGAATTCTGTGAATTGTATTTGCACCTGCTCCTTAATCCATCCAAACCAACTCCCAAACCAACTCCAATAACCAGATTTACTACAACCAGTCCAATCACCTTAGCTAAAGAAAGCGGAAAATAGCTGTGTAGTGCAGCTGTGAGAGTAATTGCCCCAAGAGCACCACACACACTTATATTTTGCCGATTACGCACAAAGCTTATTGCTGCCGATACCACGCTAGTAATCGAATAATATAAGTATGCATGTTGTGGCGTGGCGGAAAAGGCAAAAACAGCAGAAGGTATTGCGATGCAGACAGATAATAAACTTATACCAGTAACAATCATAACTATTGCCTGTATGATACGAACACGTCTAGCGACGATGACAAAAGGTTGGTGATCCCAATGTGAATCTTCAACTGTCGCAAAGCATTGCGTTTGATAATATGTCACAACATTCGATTCAACGTCTTGAACACCCCTTGCAACAGGACAAAATCTGTCCAACACTCTATCTACGATCATTATCGTCCCACTAATTCAAGCTGAAATTTTTGGTAATCGGGATCAGCTCTTCCCGTACCCATGATTCCATGACAAATGACGTTCTCCAGGTTTGTGGACTTAGCATTTCTCCAGTGACTAAAAATGCCACTCCATTGAGTTGGTACGGGAATCGGCATTGGCTTCGTTGGACATCCTCTTACAAACAGAGTTGCATATCTATCGTTATCCGTTCGAATATAAGGTCCAGGAGGAGCATCTGGTTGAGGATTGAGCGCCATAGCTAGCAATGCCCCATTACCAGTTTGTGCTGCTAGTTCGAGAGCTTGCGTTACATCATCTTTATGACCTTGAGGAAGAGCCTGCACAAGACCTCTTATTAGAAAGGCTGTGTTTTGATTTAAACCCTCTTTCCATAATTTTTGGATGCGCATCGTTGTTTGTGCTACTAATGAAGAAAAAAACTTATTTTTCACGACTACTCCAATAGCACTCACTGAAAGTCCTAATAAGGAAATGACAGTAGCCACTTCATACACCTTTCGGAGGGCAATAAACTTAAATAAACAAGAAATAGCAAAAAAGCTAATGCCTGCCATCATGGTCACATCACAAATGTTACTGAATGTATCGTTATCTAATCGTGTAACTCTTTGCTTAAGTAGATGCAATCCAAGACCAATGGCAACTGTTGCAACAGAGAGTGTTCCCACTTGAGTCAACGAGAGCAAAAAGCAGCCGTGCACTGCAGCAGCAACAGCGATGGCTCCAGACATATTGCGATGCGCTTCCATATCTTGCGGATTTGGAAGCTTATACTTTGCAGCTAGAGCCGCAAGCGCAACATTCGTGATGCAGGTAAATGCAAAAGCGAGCTGTGGTGTGGCAGAAAAGACAAAAAAGGCACTTGAGAGTACAAGAAATCCAGAGCAACCAAATGTAGCAATAGCAATTGTAATTACCGCGTCTGCTAGACGATACCGTGTAAGAGCGGTTGCATATTGCCCATCCACATTCGCATCTTCAATCGGCGCAAAGCATTGAATGCGATGCTTTGTCACAGCAATCCGTTCTGCTTGTTGCGCAAACGTTTCAGCACGATTAAAGTGACTCAGAAATCTGTCCAAACAGTTCATATATTCTCCTTAGACTCCCATTAAATCTCTTTTAAAATGCGCAGTACCATCAAAACGGTCAAAACCTTTTATTCCTGCAAAGATTGTAGCTTGTAGATATTCAGGCGTATCCTTTTTCCATCGATTCCAAGTATTAGCCCACTGGATAGGAGGTTGCCAGCCATCATTTAGTATGTTCCTTGTTGGATCGCTGAAAGCAATTGTTTCTGCCCATTGACGTTCTACGTTGCTTTGGATATAAGGTTGCGGAACCACAGATGAAGGCCTGTTTCCTTGAGGAAGATTTCTAAACAAATGGCGTATCATCACAATCGTATCGCGATTTAAATTCTCTCTCCATAATTTCTGGTAGCGCAGCACAGTTTGCCTCACTACAGGCGACAACACTCTTGGTTTTGCAAATCGTGCTGCCAAAACAATTGCAGTAAATCCTAATAGCGCCATCGTAGAGATTTCATACATCTTTTTGATCATTAACAATTTAAAAAAAAAGGACATGACAATCAAGGAGACACCTGCGGCCACTAATACGACAGAAGCAGTAATAAGATTGTGATAACGGTGATCATACAAAAAGCGTTGACGTATACATAATCCAATTGTAACTAATGGAATTGAGACTGCTGCAATGTGAATCAGAGAAAAGGCAAAAATTGCATTTATTGCTGCTACGGTACCTGTCGGAATGCATATGGCACGTATGGATTCAGCAATATTCCTAGCTTCAGAATAAGAGTCATCGAGGGAGCTATACTTTCTTTTTGCGATTGCCCATCTAATTTCTGAAAAAATTAATATGGCTAGACAACCAATGGAATAAGTTAATAATCCTTCTGCTGGTGTGGCAGAAAAGACAAAAACTGAGCTACCTAATGCAAACAAAGTGGAAACAAAGCAACCAACCAAGGCTGCTTTAAAGACAGCATCAATGATACGGTAACGTTTTATACTCGCTGAGTAGGCATTGCGATCCCAGTTCGCTTCATCTGCATAACATTGAGGTAGATGTTTTGTAACCGCAGTGATTTCTGCAGTGTGTGCTACGACGGCAGCATGAGTAAAACGATCCAATACTCTATCTAAACAACCCATGATTTCCCCGATTAAATTAAGGTAGCAATTCAGTTGCGCACTATTTATTAATTAAATACAAAATCGATAATTTTTAATAATTGTAGCTATTTGCATGTTAAAGGTAAATATTTTCCTTATCCAATGAAAATGGACAGCATGGACGCGATGGACGACATGAGACAACTGCATAAGTCAAACGAGGCATAGAGAAGCATATCAGCGAATGTGCTATTTGGAGCCCCCAAGCGGCTAAGGCCTCTAACATCGAAAAGTAACTTTAGTTGGTCGGGATGGCTGCCGATATGGTAGCCAGGCCGTCCCGGCCTGGTAAAAAAAAAGGACGACCAGACCGGGACGGTCTGGCTACCATATAGGGAAAATAACTGTAGTTACTCGGGAGTGCGGTGGCTTGCCACCGCTTTCATAGGGGTCGGCTTGACGACCCCATTCACAGTTCGTTG
>JACDHD010000057.1 GCA_013821265.1 Parachlamydiaceae bacterium
TTGTAAGGGGGGACTGCCGTCCCCCTACCCCCTGCTTTTAAAACAAAAGAGGTACATGTTATAATAAATACGACATTTCTAAGTTGCAGAACATTACGACATTTCTATTTTGCGCCTACATAATAATCTTAAAACACCAAAGGACTATGGACTGATTGAGACGATTGCATAAGTCCCATCGTCCTTTTCCGTGCCCGTGCCCGATTCGCTAAAAAAATGACGTAAACCGTAAAAATACTACAATTTTACGTAGCTCTTTAGCAAGTCGGGCATGCTCACGCTCACGGGCACGGGCACTGGAGGGCAGCAGCTTGGGTTACGACAGCTTTTTGACTTTTGCAATTGTCTCAATCAGTCCATGTCCAATCGTCCAATTGTCCTTTACGTCGTTCGTCCCCATTAATCCACAGGTACTTACAAACCATTTTCACCTACCCATAGACATAAATACCCACAATTCGTAGAATCACGTTCAACTACCACATTTTGTGTTACCAAACACAACATGTGGTAGCCAACTGAGCTTAAGTGCCTTTAACCACGGTTAAAGGAGAATAGGGAAACGGGTGTAAATCCCGTACGGTAACGCCGCTGTAACGAGTGACGACAACCTTAATAGGCCACTGCTATCTTTGAGATAGCGGGAAGGTAGGTTGAAGGAAGATCTCGAAGTCAGAAGACCTGCTTAACCTCACCATCGTTCATCAGAATCCGTTCTGGTGAAACTGTCTCGTTAATGAGTCCTACTGTTAGGGCTCTATAGGCAGGATGGGAAAACTGAATACTCTTCGCAGTCTTGTATATTCCTACATTGCCTGCAAACGTGTCATTTTCCCTTTTTGCATTTTTATTTGTAACTCACAAAAAAGGAACTGTCATGTCCCTATCCGAACCCATTTTAATAGAAAATAAAGACCGCTTTGTCCTCTTTCCCATCAAACACAAACAGATTTGGGACATGTATAAACAAGCTGAAGCTAGCTTCTGGACTGCAGAAGAGATCGATCTCGCCACAGACCTCCATGACTGGGAACACAAACTCAATGCCAACGAACAGCACTTCATCAAACATGTGCTCGCCTTCTTCGCTGCAAGCGATGGCATTGTAAATGAAAACCTCGCTGTCAACTTCATGAACGAAGTGCAGTATCCGGAAGCGCGCTGTTTCTACGGATTTCAGATCATGATCGAAAATATTCACTCAGAAGCCTACTCATTATTGATCGACACCTACATCAAAAATAACGCAGAAAAAGAATACCTCTTTCACGCCATTGACACGGTCCCATGCGTCTCAAAAAAGGCGGAATGGGCTCTTCGCTGGATTACTCAAGGAGCCTTTAGTGAACGCCTCGTCGCCTTCGCTGCTGTTGAGGGCATCTTCTTTAGTGGAAGCTTCTGTTCCATTTTTTGGTTAAAAAAACGAGGTCTCATGCCGGGATTAAGCTTCGCCAACGAGCTCATTTCTCGCGATGAAGGGCTCCACTGCGACTTTGCTTGCCTGCTTTATTCTCAGTTACAGCACAAATTGCCCTTAGAAGCACTCCAAAACATCATTAGAAGTGCCGTCACAATCGAAAAAGAGTTCGTTCAAGACGCACTCCCGGTGCGTTTAATAGGAATGAATGCTCAGGCGATGTGTCAGTACATTGAGTTTGTTGCCGACCGCCTTCTTGTCGCATTAGGGTCTCCCAAAATCTTTAATGCCACCAATCCATTTGACTTCATGGATCTAATCTCCATGCCCGGAAAGACCAACTTCTTTGAACGCCGTGTCGGCGACTACCAGAAGTCGGGCGTCATGTCTTCAAAAGAAGAAGCATCCTTTGTCACAACCGAAAACTTTTAGGAGACCTCATGTTAGTCACAAAACGCAACGGAACAAAACAAGAAGTGAAGTTCGATAAAATCACAGCGCGCATCCAAAAACTGTGCTATGGACTCGATCCAATTCACGTCGACCCCATTCAGGTGGCCGTTAAGGTCATTGAAGGGATCTACGATGAAGTTACCACAAGTGAACTCGATAACCTAGCGGCCGAGGTGGCCGCTATGTTAACGACTCAGCATCCCGACTACGCCTTGTTAGCCTCTAGGATCGCAGTTTCCAATTTGCAAAAAAATACGTGTAAATCGTTCTCTCAAACAGTCCAAAAGCTGTATGAATATGTCGATTCTAAGACGCAGAAAGCAGCACCTCTAATCTCAGAAGAGGTCTACAGCATTGTGCAAAGGCATGCCGAACTACTAGATGCCGTCATTATATACGATCGCGATTTTGGCTATGACTACTTCGGATTTAAAACAATCGAACGCTCCTACCTTTTAAAAATGTACGGAAAGGTCGTCGAAAGGCCTCAACATATGCTCATGAGGGTATCTATTGGCATCCATAAAGAGGACATCGCCGCAGCCATCGAAACGTATCATTTGATGAGCGAACGCTGGTTTACCCATGCCACCCCCACGTTATTCAACGCGGGGACTCCCAATCCACAAATGTCATCCTGCTTTCTATTACAGATGCAAGCCGACAGCATTGATGGAATCTTTGATACCCTCAAAGCGTGTGCTAAAATCTCGCAGGCAGCCGGTGGTATCGGTCTAAGCATTCACAATATCCGTGCAACCGGATCTTATATTCGCGGAACCGGTGGCACCTCAAATGGAATTCTGCCTATGCTTCGCGTATTCAACGATACGGCACGCTATATCGATCAAGGTGGGGGCAAACGCAAAGGGTCTTTTGCCATGTATCTGGAGCCATGGCATGCAGATATTCACTCATTTCTCGACTTACGCAAAAATACAGGAAAGGAAGAATTGCGCACGCGCGATCTCTTTACAGCTCTTTGGATTCCCGATCTCTTTATGAAGCGAGTTGAAGAAAATGGAACGTGGTCGCTGTTTTGTCCGAACGAAGCACCCGGGTTATCCGACTGCTGGGGCGATGCCTTTGAGCAGCTTTACCAACAGTACGAAGCTGAAGGGCGTGCGCGCAAAACGATTAAGGCGCAGGAACTGTGGTTCAGAATTTTGGACTCACAGATCGAAACTGGGACTCCATATCTGGTTTACAAAGACGCCTGTAACAGCAAATCTAATCAGCAGAATCTAGGCACGATTAAATGCAGCAACCTCTGCGCTGAAATTGTTGAGTACACAGCTCCGGATGAAATTGCCGTCTGCAATTTAGCTTCAATTGCTTTGCCGCGTTTTGTTATCGACGGAGTCTTTAATCATCAAAGACTTTTTGAGGTGACCCAAACCATTACGCGCAACCTCAACCGCATTATCGATGGCAATACCTACCCTGTTGTGGAAGCGGAGCGCTCGAACATGCGTCACAGACCGATTGGCATCGGAGTCCAAGGGTTAGCAGATGCGTTTATTCTGTTAAGACTCCCCTTTGACTCCCTGGAAGCCAAACAGCTCAATAAAGACATTTTTGAAACGATCTATTTTGGAGCGATGACAGCCTCCAACGAACTCGCTAAAGAAGAGGGGCCTTATTCCTCATATGAGGGTTCACCCACCTCTAAGGGCATCTTTCAGTATGATTTATGGAAAACGGAGCCCTCTGATCGTTGGAATTGGACAGCTTTAAAGGAGCAAGTTGCCAAATATGGCATTCGCAATTCCTTGCTGGTAGCTTTGATGCCAACAGCATCGACGTCGCAAATTCTTGGCAACAATGAGTGCTTTGAGCCTTATACGCAAAATATTTATGCGAGACGCGTTCTTTCCGGCGAGTTCATCGTCGTCAATAAATACCTAATGAAGGATTTAGTGAAATTAGGTCTTTGGAATGAGCAGATGAAGCAGCAAATTTTTGCTTCAAATGGTTCCATCCAAAACATTGACACGATACCAAGAGAACTTAAAGAGCTTTATAAGACCGTTTGGGAGATCAAGCAGCGCGTTCTCATTGATATGGCGGCGGATCGCGCTCCTTTCGTGTGCCAAACACAATCTTTAAATCTCTTCATCGAGAATGCGACATTTGCTAAGCTCACTTCTATGCATTTTTACGCTTGGAAACGTGGCTTGAAGACGGGGATGTACTATTTGAGAACGAAGGCAGCGGCGGAGGCGATTAAGTTCACGGTGACACAACCAAGTGTGGAAACATTAACCTGTTCCGTGGTTGGTACGGAATGCCTCAGCTGCAGCTCATAGGAAAGGAGAACAGATGACAGCAGATCCCGCAACCCTATATAAAATTCTTGCGTTGGACCTTTGGCGGCGCAGTCAAAATCAGGATCGATTGGAGTTGCCTGTAGAAGATGAAGTGTTTATTCACTTGTCTACTGAAGATCAACTTGAGCGCATCCTCAAAAAATTTTGGTCTCACACGGATGCTTATGTCATCTTGAAAGTCGATCCTAGAAAGCTGCCTGGACGTTTACTTCACGAAACGAATCCGGGTGGCACGCAAAAGTACTATCATTTGTATGATGGCTACATTCCGTTGAAAGCCGTAGTAAGATAGCTGAAAGAAAGTAGCCAGACCGTCCCGGTCTGGTAAAAAAAGAAAGTAGCCAGACCGTCCCGGTCTGGTAAAAAAAGAAAGTAGCCAGACCGTCCCGGTCTGGTAAAAAAAGAAAGTAGCCAGAACCGTCCCGGTCTGGTAAAAAAAGAAAGTAGCCAGACCGTCCCGGTCTGGTAAAAAACAAATCACCGAAGGTACGGAGATTCATAAAATGCCAACAAACAAAATAATCAAGCTTTCCGAATCTGAGGTAAATTCCAATCCGAAACTTGATGTTAAGTCACTAACCTTTGCTTCTGGTGAAAATCTTCCTCACTGGCAATGTGATAACGCCATATATCACATTTCATTTCGTTTAGCCGATTCAATTCCACAATCTGTGCGGGAACGATGGCTGCTAGAATATAAATGTTTGATTTCCAATATAAATCAACACAACAAAGAGCTCTCAGTAGAAATTATAAGAAAGGCACAACACTTTTACTCTAAAAAGATAGAAAAGTACCTGGATGACGGATATGGAAAATGTTATTTACGTAAAACTGAAATTGCAGAAATGGTAGTAACTTCATTTACCCATTTCGATAATGTGCGCTACCGCCTTCACGCTTGGTGTATTATGCCGAATCATGTGCATATTATAGTTGAGGGAATGCCTGGGAATGATCTTTCCAAAATTATCCATTCATGGAAATCCTATACTGCTCACAATGCAAACGAAATGTTAGGACTCGAAGGAGCTTTTTGGCAACGAGATGCTTATAATCATATTATTCGCAGTAAAAAGGAATATCTTTTTCAAATTCAGTATACATGGGAAAATCCAGAAAAAGCAAGGTTACGAAACTGGAAATGGCGATGGAAAGCTGATAATAGTTAAGTTTTTTACCAGACCGGGACGGTCTGGTTACTTTCTTTCTTTTACCAACCGGGACGGTCGTCTGGCTACTTTCTTTCTTTTACCAGACCGGGACGGTCTGGCTACTTTCTTTCTTTTACCAACCGGGACGGTCTGGCTACATTCTTTTTTACCACACCGGGACGGCCTGGTACATTTTAATCCAATTCGAATGAGGAGGCTGAAGATGCAGAACCTGCACCAGCGGCTGATCCCGCTGAGCTTGCAGAAGGCGAATCTAGCTCTAGACTCCAGAAAGCTGCGACAAGTGATTTTTTTGGAGTCTGTACTGCTGCAACAAGTTCCACTGATGTTTTAGGAGATGCAGCAGCACTAGCGCCAACATCAACATCTAGTTCAACTTCACTTGAACCAACAGATTTTGCAGTTTTGTCCGAAACCAACTTGATAGCTAAAGCTAACTGGTCTACTTTTTGCTTAAGAGTCCCCGTATACACAGAGTAGGTTCTTAATTCTGCATGCCCCTTCAAAGACGTGATCATTTTACCATAATACTCATAAAATGTAGCATAATGATCATAGGCTTGTTTAAGGTCTCCTTCTTCTTCGTACAATTGTCCAACATGAAGAATCAAGGAGTAGAGATCTTTTATTACATTATCACGCTCATCATAAACTTTTTTCGCAACGCTCTTCATCGGTGATCCAGAACCGATAAGGTCCTGACACTGCTTAAGAAGTTGATCTAAACGGGCATGACAAAATGCTAATGCATCCACAGTATACTGAAAACGCTGCAGAGCAGTTGCCTGTATTGCTGTAGAGAAAACCCAAGCTGCTTTGTAGTGCTTGCTATGATAAGCTTGTGTATACCAATGCCAGACTTTGGCTGGATCTGGTTGCAAATTTAAAGCGTTTTTTTGAGTGTTATACGCTTCTGCAACATTACACTGACTCGCTCCTTGCACATACCTATACACAGGGTTTTCAGAAGGGATATCGTTTGCATACAAGAGACTTTCTATTAGCCTACCTCGGTCACTTTTTCTCTGAGTAATGCCTAATAACGTTCCCAGGTATCTTAGAACAGGTTTAACCAAAACTTCAACGCTATAAATTGTTGTGTATTTTTTATTAAAGTGGAGTTTAGAAGTTCCTGTAAGACGATCGGTCACTAAATGACACGCATCAATCAACAGATAGTCATTGGGATCATTGTAAGCTATAGCGACGCAATACTCTCCTCTATATTCCTTTGAGAGCGGAAACCTATTAGCAATTAACTCCGCAAATTCATTATGGGGTGGATAGGGATCCCTGGTATCTCTAAATGATATTCCAAGTGGACAGTTCACTGCCATTCTGTTCTGCAGCACATCAAATGTTAGACCACGAATGCATTGAATCCGATGCGCATGCTCTAAAGCAGCCTTTTTTTCGGCTTCTACGGTCATTTTCTTTTCGACCTCTAGAAATTCTTTCGCTTCCGCTTCGGCAGAACGACCTAATAACGTTAAACTAGCAAGTACATAAAGATTTTTATCGTCTTTAAGCGCACGAAAATTAGCGATGGTCCAACGATATAAGGTTTTGTTTTTTGAAACTTCGCCTTCCCTGTCTTTTTCCGGAGAAAATAACTTTGCCGTCTCAGTAAATTTTTCACTGACGTTCTTCCAAATTTTGTCTGAAAAATGCTCTTCAGCAAATTTCTTTACCTTTTTTTTACCTGTTTTTGGTTTACTTTGAAAGGAATCGAATGGAACTTTAGCGAGCAGCCAGTAGTCAGAACCAACGGTCTCAACATCCAATTGATTAACGTTATACTCTTTGATGCCGTGTTCATGTAAATATGTTTTTAAACGGCCGCGCAGTTCGGTTGGAGCCCACTCTTCAGCATCTAGAAAATTTTTAGAATACTTTAACTCCACAGAAGTCATGGCTATTTGTTCCTACCTCTAAGCTAACATTGGGCATTATACAGACGCAAGAATACCTCTATATTTTGTTAAAGTCAATTAAACGTATAAGGTTTTGTACTTGCAATCTTATTTATAATTTGGATACAATTTCCACTCCTAGCCATTTATTGAGGTTTTAACTGGAGCTTCCTAATGTTTAAGTATTGTCTTGGTGTAATTTGTTTGATTACCGGAGCCCTTACAGCCGAGCCTCCACACGATAAAATTGGCAAATTCCAAGCGTTTGCCGTGGAAAAGAAGATCTTTGTCATCGACACAGAGACAGGTGTGATTTGGGAAAGTAGCTTTGGATTGCCCTACAGAGGCTGGTCCAAACGTACCGATCCAGCTCCGCAAAACTAATTTTTAGATGTACAGTAGGATAGTAGGGTTGCGGTTTCCTTGGAATAAAGTCATTTTTTTATCGACAGCAGCAGCGCTTGGGGTCATATCGGCCAGCCTATGTGCTCCGGCACTGCCTGCAATATCCAAATACTTTTCCGCTGAGTTTTCCGCTCTTCAATTTATCATCAGCCTATTTTTAATAGGCAACGCCCTGGGTCAATTCCTATGTGGCCCTCTTTCTGATCAGCTTGGTCAGCGACGCATCATGCTCTTGGGACTATCGCTTTTTATTATGGCGAGTGCCGGCTGTGCTCTATCTGAAAACCTCTTTTTCCTCTTAGCCTGCCGCTTTTTTCAAGGAATGGGCAGTGCTGTAGGACCAGTTCTTTCGCGCGCTATCGCAGCAAAGCTCTTTTCCCAAGATCGTTCAGCACAGGTGCAATCCTACGGAGCCGTTGGTGTGGGACTAGTCTCCATGCTGGCAATTTTTTCCAGCGGATACCTCACGCTCCTTTCATGGCGCAGCAACTTTTGGTTAGCGGCACTTTTGGGAGTCCTGATGCTGCTGTGGACCCACTTAACCCTTAAAGACAATGGCACAAAACGCCTACGACCTGTCTCCTTAACACAAAGTTTTAAAGAAATCGCACAAACAGTCCGGCATCCAGTCTTTTTCAATTACGCTTTGTGCCACTCCATTACCTACGGATTGATGTACGCTTATATTACGCTGTTTCCTTTCATCCTCATCGCAATTTTTCATGAAAACAATCCGATGCAGGTTGGTGTATATTCTGCCTACATGATCGCTTGCTATATGGTGGGGGCATTTTTTGCTGCGCGATTAGTTCTTCGCTGGACCTCTCAGCGCATGGTAACCATCGGAATTGCCCTGCAATTGTTTTCCGGAGCCCTTTTATTCGTCGCTCCCCTTTCCTTCATTTTACCCGCTCTAATCGTTTTTAATTTGAGCATCGGAATCATATTGCCTGTGACGTCTGCCAGTGCTCTCGCTCCTTTTGCTGGTGATTCTGTGGGTACAGCATCTTCAGCCTTGGGGCTTTCTTACCGCATGGTAGGTTCTTTGCTCAGCATTTGCATCTGTCAATTTCCCCTATTCGAAGGCAAAAGCCTCGCTTTAGCCATCACCGGCTTATCCCTTTTGAGTTTTATGCTCTATCAACGCAGTACTCAAGAGCAAAGAAAGGGGGCCCTGCCCCCTTAACCCCCGCAAAAGGGCCATGGGCCCTCTTGACTCCCTTTGTAGTGGGTATAAAGACAATACAAGCCCCTGCAAATGACGTTTTCTACAGGTAACTATTTATAAAACTGCGTTTTATAAATAGTTACCAAAAATCATCTTCATCGCTGATATTAACTTTCAACCAACTCAATGCAGCCATGACACACAGTCCTTCAGGGATTTAAGCAAGACAAGCTCTCTCTTTGCGCTTCGCGCCTCTGTGCGATCATTGCCTTAAAAATTCTTATTAGGTCTCTACATGCTTTTCCCATGGCCAACAGTCCAATCCTCGTCCAGGAAGTCCATTTCGTCCATGTTTGTCCATTCGAGACGATTGCATAAGTCAAGTTTAGAACATTAAGACAACCGCGAAGCGGTAACTAAGCCACGCAAGTGGCGACAGTAGGTTAGCCACGGGTGACTGAGCGAAGCGAGAGAACCCGTGGAACAGGCACCCTAGATAAAGGAGCCACAACGTGGCGACAGAATACTCACAACGAATAATTTCTGTCGCCACGTTGTGGTCCCATGTGAGGGGAATATTCCATGGGTTTCCAGCTTTGCTCGGTCACCCATGGCTAACCTACTGTCGCCACTTACGTGGCTTAGTTACCGCTTCGCGGTCAGTTAAAAAGTATCTCAAAAAAACTTAAAATAATTTCCTGTCACTTATGCAATTGTCTCATTCCGTCCACCCCTCTCCCGTTAAAAACTATATTTGACTATTTAATTAATTAAATACTATAATTAAACATAAAGTAACTGTATTTAACACTTGTTAATTAATGAGGTTATTATGGAAACAATAGAAAACTTTAGAATTAATCCTGATAAACTCCAAGAAACAATAGATGCAGGCCAATGGGATCTGCTTATGACCGAAGAAAATGGCGTTCAAAAGCTTCTCGCCATTTCAGATGAAACCCTACAGCGCTACTACGAAGTTTCCTCTCAGTTACTCAAAGAAAACCAATGGTCTCAAGCAAGAGATGCCTTCCGTTTCCTCACCTTTCTTAATCCCTATGTGCATTCCTTTTGGATGGGTCTGGGGATAGCAGAACAAACGCAAGGAAATTTTGAACAGGCGATCATTGCTTACATGCTGGGCGAGGTCACAGATCCGAATGATCCAATCGTCCACGCTAATGCCCTGCAATGCTATGTTGCCTTAGGCGATAAAGCGCTGGCAGGTCGTGCCTATCAAATCGCTCTAGACCTTTGTGACAGTTCGGAAGGCTATACAGAACTTAAAGAAAATTTACTTAATTATCGTCGTTCAGTTGCTATTTAGCCACTACAGGAGGCTTTATGGAAAATGACAAAGCAGCTTTTGATCAAGTACTTGATGCTTTAATCGAACCGCAGCGCGCAACTTTTGAAAGCAAATTAGAATCGTTTGATTTGTATGCAAGCCGTTTGAAAGCGCAATATTCCGAGCAATGCGAATCCTATATCGCGAGCTTACAGAATGGCTACGCTGAGATTATCAACAAATTAAAAACACAACTTTAAGCACTGGAGGATATATGATAGGCCGAGCCGGAGACGGATTTTTTATAGGTGGTGCAGGTTCAGTGGACCCCACTTCAGGACCAGGAGCATCTGAAAGACCAAGTACTCAACCCTTTGGTACATCTGTTCCTGCAACTCACACACCCCCAGTCAAACTGCAAGAGATGCGAAAAAATGCGGCAACACTGGCTAGTAATTTAGAGGTTAAAGGACTGCTGAAAGCTCTAGGCACAGGAGTTTGCCTTATTCTTGCATTTGTCCTTGGTGGTACTTTGGCTCCAAAGGCAGCTTTAGCATGTGGCCTTCTTTTTGCTGCTGGTACGCTCGTTACTGGAGGGCTTGCGTTTCGCGATTATGCGAAACGGCAAGAAATACTGGCTGATGCACCAACAGAACAGGATGTACGAGATGCATACCTCAGGGAGGATAGGATGGAAGCTCGCAAAAATCTCTCACCTCAGATGCAAAAATACGCGGAGGGACGACGAAAGGATGTAGAAGAACAAAGACAGCAAGATGCTGCTGCGACAGCAGAAAGGGCTGCGCGTGCTGCAGCAGCTGCAGAACTTGCTAAAAATCCACCACCATTGACTGCGGCTCAGCAAGCTGCTGAGGCCGCTGCTATTAGAAATGAAGCAGCGAAAGGAATAATAGGGATTTTGGCAATATTCGCCCGAGGATAGAAATTGTAGTCAGGGGGTAGACGACGGCACCACCTGAGAAACCTTTTTTGCGGGTTTGGTAACGTTGAGTTTAATTAGTTCCGCAAGCTTAGTACTCACCTGCCAAATGCGCTGTTCTGTATTCGCTGTCACAATCTTAAATCTAAAAAACGCACCATATCTTGGATCTTTAACTTCTCGTACCTTTGCATCTTCAACGGATCTGCAACATTTTTCCCCTACCCTACCCTCTTTCTCGTCAGCATCCATTTTCTCCAAACGTCTTAACAAATCGTGCTCTAGTTTTGCCTCAAGGGTGGTTTCAAAAGTTTGTAACCGATCATAAGTCTTTACCAACCCCTCAATTCTTTCCAGCAATTCAATAGCATCTATTCTTTCCTGTTCGCCTGCTTTCCTTTTCCAAAGGATTGTTGCTGTAGATATAGCCACAGTGTATTTAGCTAAATTTCTTGGAAGACTTGAAACCTGCGACGTCATATTTTTTCCTATTGTCCCGAAGTAAAAATATAATTTGATATTTAAAATAAAAAGTTATATTTGTACGGTTTAATCAGTTCATATACTTTAGCGCATTTAGGCGCAAATTTACATATAAAATGGATCAACTAAAAATGTTTTCATTTGTTAAAGAATTTATACCCAAAACATTCGTATGCCTTCAGGAAGGCTACTCAAAAAAGATTTTCTTCGCTGATCTTTTCGCTGGGATTAGTGTCGGGGTCATCGCTCTCCCCCTTGCCCTAGCTTTTGCAATCGCCTCTGGAGTCCTCCCTGAACAAGGTCTATTCACCGCCATCATCGCCGGATTCCTCATCTCCTTCCTAGGTGGCAGCCGCGTGCAAATTGGGGGGCCCACCGGAGCCTTCGTTGTCGTTGTCTACTCGATCATCCAAAGACACGGTTACGACGGACTTGCCCTCGCCACACTGATAGCAGGTGTAATGCTAATTCTTATGGGAATCGCCCGCTTCGGCATTTTACTAAAATATATTCCTTACCCTGTCACAACAGGGTTTACAACGGGTATTGCAGTCGTAATCGTCTCCTCGCAAATCAAAGACTTCTTCGGCTTACAAGCTGATAAAGTACCGGCAGAATTCGTTGAAAAATGCAAATTGTTCTGCCAAATCGCCCACACATGGAATATATGGTCCCTCATCATTGCCTTCGCAACGGTCGTCTTGCTATTTACAGTCCGGCGCTTCTGGCCCAAATGCCCGGGCGCTATCCTCGCTATCTCCCTAGCCACGATTGCCACCTACTTTTTTAGCTTACCTATCGAAACGATTAACTCTAAATTTGGCGGCATCCCAAGCACTCTGCCGACTCCAACAATGCCACTCTTCTCCTGGGACCTATTTAAAACGGTCTTCCCTGATGCAATCACGATCGCTATGTTGGGAGCTATCGAATCCCTCCTTTCAGCTGTCGTTGCAGACGGCATGACAGGGCAAAAACATCGCTCAAACCTAGAACTAATCGCTCAAGGTCTCGCCAACATAGCCTCCGTCCTGTTCAGAGGGATCCCTGCAACTGGCGCTATCGCTCGTACGACTGCCAATGTCCGCATGGGAGCCAAAACACCAATCTCCGGCATGATTCATGCGGTCACACTGCTACTGCTTATGCTGTTCCTAGCACCACTAGCAGGCATTATTCCTCTGGCTGCGCTGGCCGGAGTCCTCATCTTCGTAGCCTGGAATATGGCCGAAATCCCCCACTTCGTCCAAATCATCAAAGGCCATAAAGGAGACGCTCTTGTCCTGCTCATCACCTTCTTCTTAACAGTCCTTATCGACCTAACGGTTGCCGTACAGGTAGGAGTGGTCCTAGCTGCTGTGATCTTCCTGAAGCAAATGTCAGACTCAACGTCAGTCCAAATTTGCCAAACATTAGTCCGCGAAAATGAAAATGAAGCTCCAGCAGCTAAAGACTCAGGTCTAATCTTCCGTACCGATATCCCTTCTGACGTGGTGGTCTTTGAAATCACAGGTCCCTTCTTCTACGCAATCGCAGATTCACTTGAGGAAACATTAAATCGAGTATCACCCACCCCGCGCGTCTTCATCCTACGGATGCATAAAACCCCCTTAGTTGATGCTACAGGGCTAAAAGCAATCAAAGAATTTGCCGAAAAATGTAAGTCTAAAGGAATCACCTTCCTCCTCGCCGATGTCGACCCAAAAGACTATCGCCTATTCATAACCTCTGGTGTCGAAAAAGCTGTGGGCAAGGAACGAATTTTTCAAGATGTCGGACCAGCCTTGACAAGTGCAAGAGTGGCCTGCTAATATTAATAAATAGGTGTAATCATGCGTGAATTAAAGAACTTATTTGATAACAACCAACAATGGATCGACCGCCACGTGCAAAACGATCCCGAATACTTTATTCGTATGTCCAAAGGCCAAAAGCCAGAATACCTCTGGATCGGTTGCTCCGACAGCCGCATCCCCGCCAACGAAGTGGTCGGCCTAGAACCTGGCGAACTGTTCGTCCACCGCAATGTGGCCAACCTATTCGTCCACACAGACCTCAACTGCCTAAGCGTCCTCCAATATGCCGTCGATGTCCTAAAAGTAAAACATATCATCGTATGTGGCCACTACGGCTGCGGCGGAGTCAAAGCGGCCATGGAAAATCAACAGTTCGGTATCATGGACAACTGGCTCAGAAATATCCGCGATATCTACTCACACTCAAAAAATGAACTCGACTCAATCGATGACCAAGAAGCCCGCTTCAACCGCCTCGTCGAACTATCTGTCCTCCAACAAGCCCACAACGTTTGTCACACCACAATCATCCAAAACGCCTGGTCCCGCGGTCAACCCCTCTGCATCCACGGCTGGGTCTACGACCTCGCCCAAGGCAAACTCCATGACCTCGACTGCTGCATCTCAAGCCCCGACCACCTCGAAAAAGCCTACCTCACCCCCCAAACCTTCTACCTCAACGGCAACCTCCTTAAACGTACTCTGAGTCGTTTTTTGGGGAGATAAAGGAAAAAAAGGCCAAAACACCTTTTCCCTATCAGCCCCAAGACAGCTACAGAAGCACCTGTGAGTGCGGTGGCTTGAAACTCCAGTTATTCGCTTTTGGAGTGCGGTGGCTTGCCACCGCTTTCATAAACGGTCCGACCCAGACACATCGCGTACATTTTAACCAAGAGACATCGCGAACACTTTATGATATACTATCTCTTTTAAATTGAGGTGGTTATGACATGGAGAGTGATGAAAATGGAAGAACAAAAACGT
>JACDHD010000058.1 GCA_013821265.1 Parachlamydiaceae bacterium
CAAAACGGTTACTTCTTTGTACTAAATTTCAATAAATTCCAGAAGATGTAGTGTCGAAAAAAAAACAGAAAAATGCGTATATTTTTGGTTTTTAGACACTTATAAAACTACAAGGGGTGAACTTGGGTCTGTGTCTCGGTGGTAAAAAATAAAACGATAACTTTGATGACTTAGAGGTAATAGGTAGGATGCGCTCAACGGAAAAGGGTTGAGCAAAGTGAAAGTCTTCTTTAAGACCCAGGATCTTTAGGTTGAATGGTTTGCAATGCATCCATAAGCTCTGCAATATCCTGAAAACGCTGATAAACACAAGCAAATCGAATGTATGCAATTGGATCCATTATCAGTAAACGTTTCATCACCATATCGCCAAGCTCGCAGGTGCTGATTTGTCTCACCTGATTCTGCATAAGCTCATTTGTAATCTGGGTTGCGAGATTGATTGCCTGATCATGGCTAATGCGCGTGTGATTACAAGCAGCCAGCAATCCATTAATCAGTTTCTGCTGCTGAAAATCCTCATATCTGCCATCGCGTTTATGCACTTGCATGCTAAGCTCTATGGTTTCAAACGTCGTAAAACGCTCCTCGCATTTTAAACATTCGCGTCTCCTACGAATCGCATTTGTTTCCAAAGCATTGCGCGAGTCCGTGACCTTTAGTTCTTCATGATGACAAAAAGGGCATTTCATATTGTTCTCAAGTTAAAATCACTTAGATTCTAAGAGGCTGCTGCCTTTATTGCAATCCCCGATAAAAAGCATAATCTGCCAAGTGTAGTAAATCGCGATCCCCAGCGCTATCGCCATATGCATAAAGGACAACGTTTTCTTTCGGTCCGATTAAATTTAGTAGACGCTTTGCTTTTACTGGACCCCAGCAGTTTTCCCCCACTAGTTTTCCCGACAAACGATCTTGATCATCCGTTGCACATACCGAACAAATAACATCATTAAATCCCATTTCCTGTGCCCATGGATTCAAGTACAAATCAATGTTTGCACTAATTAACACACAGCGATGACCTTGTCGTTGGTGCCAACGTAAACGTTGAAGGGCTGAAGGTCTTATCAATTTAGGTAGCCATCGTTGGGAATACTTCTCCCCTTGCTCTAAGAGGTCATTTCGAGGACGACCGGCTAAGAATTGAGTTAGAATGTGCTCCTTAACATCCTGTCGAGAGATGTGCGTGCGCAGGTAAGAGACGAATTGAGGCGTTAGAGCAGTTAAATGATACGTCGTGCGCCAAATACCAGCATTAAACAGTAAAAAGGGCAGCAGGGTGTCGCAATAGGTGATTGTACCATCAAAGTCAAACGCGGCTACATGTTGTTGAAAATTCACTGGACTCCTTACCCCATAATCCGTAATACTTTAAGTACATGTTCACCATAATATGGGACAGACCGCGGCGGTCTGATCTTTTGTTTGCCAGGCCGAAGACGGCCTGGTTTTGCAGGGCGGGACGCCCTGGTTACTTTCAGGTCGAAGACTACCTGGTGCGTGAACATGTACTAACTTTAGGATCTTAGGTCTCCATTGTGAGCTAACTTTAAATTTTAGAAAAGCAACAAAATCGTCATCACACATGCAAAAAAAGATCTTAGTCACAGGGGCAGCTGGTTTCATAGGATTTCACCTTGCGCAATACTTGAAAGCTCGTGGAGATGATGTCATAGGACTAGATAACTTTAATGATTATTATTCTCCCGCACTTAAGCGTCAGCGCGCTCATTTTTTAAAAGAGAAGGGAATCGCACTTGTAGAGGGTGATATTTGTAATGGAAGGATGCTTCATGATTTGATGGAACGCCAGCATTTCACGCATGTTGTCAATCTTGCTGCCCAAGCGGGAGTACGCTATTCCTTAACTAATCCTCAAGCGTATATTAAAGCCAACATCGAAGGTTTTACAAATATCCTTGAGGTGTGTCGTAACTATCCAGAAACGCCTTTGATTTATGCTTCCTCTTCTTCCGTTTATGGACGCAATACTAAAGTGCCATTTGATGTGCAGGATCGAGTCGATCATCAAGCAAGCCTATATGGCGTGACAAAGAAGACCAACGAATTGCTTGCTGATACCTACCATCACTTATACAATATTCCAGTTACAGGGTTGCGTTTTTTTACCGTTTATGGACCTTGGGGTAGACCTGACATGGCCTACTACAGCTTTACTAAAGCAATTATGTTAGAGCAACCCATAGATGTGTATAACTATGGAAAACTGAAGAGAGACTTTACCTACATCGACGATATTGTTAAGGGCATTGTGGCTGCGATAGACTTGGGAGCAAAATGTGAATTGTTTAATTTAGGAAATAATCAACCCGTTTCGTTAGAAGAGTTTATAGAGACGCTGGAAACAATCATTGGGAAAAAGGCGATCCGTCGTTTTCTGCCGATGCAAGCGGGGGATGTTTTGGAAACTTATGCCGATATTAGTCACAGTCAATCACAACTAAAGTTCATCCCTCAAACCTCTCTCAAGCAAGGGCTGGAAAGATTTGTTGATTGGTATAAGCAAAATACCTCTTATTAAAGCGGATATTGCGTCTGAATTGTTTATTCGTACATGTTCACCATAGTATGGGACCACATCGAGGACGGCCTGGTTTTGCAGGGCGGGACGCCCTGGTTACTTTCAGGCCGAGGACGGCCTGGTGAGCACGTGAACATGAACGTTTATTCTTTTCAAAAATATCTCGCAGGAACTAAGATACATTCTCTAATTCATAAGGATTCATTCATGATGCGATATCTTTTCCTCCTCGTTTCCCTGCTATTTCTCAGTGGTTGTTCACATTCTGAACCGATGCATGATGCGCATTATGAGGATCGCGTACTTGTTAATGACGATGCCGATGACGTTTCACAAATCATCTGGGATTTAACGACTGAATTTAAATATGAACACGACTTGCACCTCGAACACTCTTACCTGTGTGCTGGGAAAGATCACACGACAATTCGTATAGAGATGAGGACACAGCTGATCATAGAGTTGTGTGAGGCTCGTCAGCTTATCGTGGACTTTGTTGAAGAGCTTTTGGATCGCATCAATAATAGTCCAGTGTCTATGAAATTATCCCCCACACCCTTTACAGCAGAACATTTAGAGATAAGCATCGATTTCGAAAGCTACTTTGGTCGATATATAGACCCTCTTTACATTGGCTGGGTGGATCTTGAAGGGGGAATTGTCTACTACTACGCCTTCACAGTTAAAGGACACCGGTTGGACAACTGGCACAGCCGCTACGAGCCTTATTTCTTAGCGAAATCGTTTGCAACATTCCGAAGAGATGCAGAAGAACGCTATCATAGAGCGCATCCGACGAATAGACAAACGAAATTAAAAGACGTGCGCTATCAACCGTTGTAATCTTCTAATTTGGAGTGCGGTGGCTTTACCGCTTTGTTAGGGTTCGGCTTGATGAACCCCTCTTCGAAAAATTCAGGTATCTGTTCCTACATACTTCCTACGTAACATCGGCAAAAGGCGAAGCAGTTGAAGGGCTCCTGAGTAACTACAGTTATTTTTCCTATATGGTAACCAGACCGTCCCGGTCTGGTCGTCCTTTTTTTTACCAGGCCGGGACGGCCTGGTTACCATATCGTCAGCCATCCCGACTAACTAAAGTTACTTTTCGATATTAGAGGCCTTGCCGCTTGAGGGCTCCAAATAGAACATAAGTACTCGCCTTTACCTATGCCACCAGTGTTTGAAGAATTGTATTAGAGACCGAGGTTTTCTTGTCCAAAGATACTGTGGGGCATTTTTATTTGCTGATTCTGCCGAAAGCATTAAGACGGTTCCTGTTAGAACAGTAATGAAGCAGGTTAAATTAAATAAGTCAGTGCTGATTGGCGTAATTTGGAAAAGGCCATATCCATTGATATGTGCTAACACCAATATGGTGGCAATTAACGCATTAATCCCTATGGCAATGGGAAGATTAAATCGCATCGTGGCCCATACCAAACAAGGCAGGAGGAGATATTTGAATTGTGCGTCTTGTATAGTCGTTAAAAAAATCACAGCTCCAATGCTTGCTAACAATGCCAGAAGCTCACATTTACGCGTGGTAAATTCTTGCAGAGGAGGAAGGTGAGCCCATGTAAGGATAAGAGGGGTAACGACAAAAGCCCCACCGATGTCTCCAATAAACCATGTCCACCAGACGGAAGGATAATCGTTCCAGGAAATAATGTTGCTGAAGCACAAAGCCAGGACGCCTATGTTGGAATTGATGAGGCAACTAAGTACTGCTGCAAATAAAAACTTTACGACTGAAGTCACAGAATCAAATAATGCATGCACATTAGCGAAATAATGAATTAGAAACAGTCCAAAAGCAGCTTGCAATGTCGCGCCAATGCCTGTGATCGTGCTTACACTGAGAATTGTCCACCAGCTAGCGTCAGGAACAATTCCTACTAACATGGTACTATTTAAAATTGAGGATCCCAAAAAAATTGCCGGGAGGACGCGTATGCCAAATAATAAAACAACACCTAATGCTAATCCTGAAGGAGGCCAAATGGGAGTCACATTTGTTCCTGGAATGGCAACCAAGAGCCCTAATTTACCAAAGGCAAAGTAAAGAATAAAAACAATGCATAGAATGAAGATGGTGTGTGAACGGTCGTGGTTGTTAACAGGATAGATAGCCATAACCCCTCCAATAAAGGGCATAGAGACGATTAGCGTCTCTTATGTTTTCGATCAACACTTTGCATCAGGTTCTGATATGAGAGATAGCGCAGCAAAGAAATCTCTCCTCGTTCCACCGCGGCGTATACCGCACAATCTGTTTCTTGGTCATGAGTGCAATCTAAATACTTGCAGCCTTCACCGCAAGTATGAATTTCTGGAAAATAGGTTTCTATTTCATCGGCTTTGAGATTCCAAACACCAAAACTCTTAATTCCGGGAGTATCAATACACCAACCCCCAAAGGGCAACTGTAGTAAATTAGTCGTTGTTGTGGTGTGTGTGCCTTTATTTGTTTTTTCAACAATGTGCCCCACTCTAAGATCAGAACCGGCGACAGCATTGATTAGTGAGGACTTACCCACTCCTGATTGTCCAGAAAATACAGAGGCTTTGTCTTTCATCAAGGCCTTTAAGTCGTCGAGACCCTCACCGGTTTTTGTGCTAACAGCAATCACAGGAAAACCTGTTTTTTTGTAGGCATGAAGAAAATCTTGATACAATGCTTTTTCTTCTTCGAGTAAAATATCTTCTCCTTCTCCCAAAAGCAGATCAATTTTATTGATCACAATGATGGGGTCCATTCCCCCTTTTTCTGTAGCAATGAGATAACGATCGATCAGTGATGACTTTAGGCTAGGCTGTACAACAGAGGCAGTAATCAGTACTTGGTCAATATTTGCTGCAATTAATTGTTCTTTGCGACGGGACAAGTTATCGGCTCGAGAGAGTACAGTTTTCCGCGCCTCCACATGAGCAATCATTCCTTCACCAGAATGAGTTTTTTCAAATAAAACAAAATCACCAACAGTCACCAAATTTTTAAATTGGCTCTTATCCTTTTTTAAAAGACCGCGGAGAGTACAAACGACTGTTTCATTTTCATGGTCCACAACAATGCCTTGGGGGATAATTGACAGCACACGACCACGAAGTAGATCCCCTTGTTCGAAGATTTTGTTTGCTTCGACACGTTTTGCCTTATCTAAATCGGTCTTTTTGTATTTGGAGCGATCCTTTGAAGACGCAAGTTTGCGTTCAATTTTTCCAGTTTTGCGTTCTTCTCCAAAAAATTCCGCCTCCACATCACATCCAATCCAATGTTTAGGTGTATGCTCGTGTTTGGAATCACTCATCGTTTGCCTTCCCCACCATGACGTAAATGATACATCATGATTCCTCCTGCCACCGCCACGTTCAAAGATTCCATCGCTCCAGGCATTGGAATCGTAATCGGCTGGCACAGTTTCAGAGCTTCTGCAGAAGCTCCTCGAGCTTCATTGCTTAAAACTAAAAGAATATTTTTAGCCTTTTCACATGTATCTAGGGGCTTTCCTTCCATGTCAGCGACTAAGCAGGTGAGTAGATTTTCCTTTGCAAGCTGCTCTAAGTCATTCCAAGAACCAAATGCGATCGGAATGCGAAAGGTTGCTCCTTTCGAAGCTCTCAAAGCTTTATCGTTAAAGGGGTCACAGCTGCTTTCTAAAATGAAAAATCCATCCCATCCTAGTCCTAAAGCAGTTCGCATTAAAGTTCCCATATTCCCTGGATCACTGACCCCATCACAAGCAAGAATGCGTTTTTTGTCCTTTAAAGAGGCTGACGCAGGTTTTGTGACTTCAGCAATGATGCCTTCAGGGGACATTACTCCGGAAATTTTACGCATTACGGACTCGTTAACGAGAACGATTTCATCCGCTTTGACTCCAATAGGAATTGACTCCAAAGAATAGGAGATCACCATTTTTGTCGGATGGTAAGGGCATACTTCTCCAATTAATTTCGACCCCTCAACCAATACACTATGATGCTCCTCGCGATAATCGTGATTTTGTCGCAAGCGCACTAAATGCTTTACGAGAGGATGCTGAACACTTGTTATTGTTTTGGCCATATCTCTGTTTCCTTTAGGTAGACCACCACTTCTGCGGGGTCGTGTAGATCATGAGCAACCGCTAAGCGCTCAGCTTCTCTCAGAAGTGCTCCCATTAACTTTCCTGGAACGATTCCGTAATCTTGTAATAAGGCTGCAGTGACGAGAGGTTTTTTTTCCATAATACGTTGAATATGAGGTAATAAGTGCTCGCGACGACGATCATGTTGATCTACGATAACAGAGCGTTCACTTTCAGGATACTTAGCAGTTATTACGTCAAAGCAAGTATCAAAAAATTGGTGAGCATAGAAATTAGCCCACTCTAGCTTTTCAATGGCACTAGGAGACATTTCTCCTTTCTCAAGCAGAGCCTTTCCTCGTATCAAGTATTCAACTAATTTTCCCTCTTGAGTGCTAATTTTGAGGTATTGGCAAATAGTTAATAATTCTTCTAAAGACATTTCAGGAAAGAGATCCATCAAAAAAAGAATAGGCGGAGCATTTTGAGGAATTTGATGAAAATGCGCTACGCGCTGCTGGAGAATAGATGAATCGACGTAACTTAACGCAGGAAAGATAACAGGAAGAAGACCTACAGCATGCATATCTAACAAAGCCTGCCCAAAAGAGGAAAATTTCGCCATTTTGCTCAACTCTTGCCAGACTCGTTCAATTGCTACAGCTGGAAATAGTGTGTGAGCATGTTTTTCGATTGCTTCTCGCGTTTCCTCTGTTACAGAAAAACCAAAACGATTAGCGAACCGGATCGCTCGAATCATGCGCAAACGATCTTCTGCAAAGCGTTCATGTGCGTTTCCAATTGTGCGAATGATCCCACGTTCAATGTCTTGTTGTCCTTCCACAAAATCGAGGATTTCATCTTTAAGAGGATCGTAAAACATGCCATTAATTGTGAAATCGCGGCGCATCGCGTCTGCTTCTGGAGTCGATAGGACAATTTTGTCGGGACGACGTCCTCCCGTGTAACTAAGATCTTCGCGAAATGTAGCCACTTCAAATTGATGTCCATTCATCATCACGATGACCACACCAAAAGCCACGCCAACAGGGATTGTTTTAGGGAAAAGGGAGAGTACGACTTCTGGGGGAGCATTTGTCGCGATATCGATGTCGTCGGAGGAGTGTTTCATGATGTAATCACGTACCCAGCCTCCCGCGAAATAGGCGATGTAGCCAGCGCGGACCAAAGTTTTGATCACTGCAACTGCAGATTCTTGTACATTTGTAGCCATATAAACCAAACCTATTTTATTAAAAAAAACTCCCTCTAGCTAAGGCTATTATACACTATTTTAAAGTTAATTAGTAGAGATAACGACAGCAAAGTCTTCGTTTTATTTTTTACCACCGAGACACAGAGGCACAGAGCAGCACAGAGAGCAAAAGAAGGCTTTTTGACCCTCGGGCAAAATGGTGATAGGTTCGATCTTTTAAAAAAAGTTAGATTAGCATTACAGAAAACACATTAAAGTTACGCAAATTCCTTCTCGCTCTCTGTGCTGCTCTGTGCCTCTGTGTCTCGGTGGTAAAAAATAAAACGAACAACATTGGGCACGGGCACGGTTTAGCCTTCGGCCGCAATGAATACTTGTAACATTACCCCCGAATTCGATATCCTATTCCTTTCGATTAGGGGAGAAACCTTGTGGCACAACGTCTTAAAAAGTTAGAACTTCTCGGATTCAAATCGTTCGCAGATAAAACATCCCTCACCTTCAGCCCTGGTATCACAGGTGTTGTTGGACCCAATGGATGCGGAAAATCCAACATTGCCGACGCGTTTCGCTGGGTTTTAGGAGAACAGTCCGCTAAGTCGATGCGGGGCGCAAAAATGCCCGACGTGATCTTTTCTGGAACCTCTAACCGCTCACCCCTCAACTTCGCAGAAGTTACCATCACACTATGTAACGAAGATGGACAACTTCCCGTCAAATACAATGAAGTTGCCATTACACGTCGTCTACATCGCAGTGGGGAATCTGAGTACTTGCTAAACCGCCACGCTGTGCGCTTAAAAGACCTTCAGGATCTGTTTCTTGATGCTGGCGTCGGTAAAAACGCTTTTGCAATCTTTGAACAGGGAAAAATCGATCAAGTCATCCAGTATTCTCCATTAGAACGGCGTTACATCTTTGAAGATGCTGCTGGAATCCTTCGCTTTTTGCAGCGCAAGCGCGATGCGTTGAAAAAACTGGAGCAGGTCGATCAAAACATTTCGCGTGCAAAAGATATCCATCAAGAAGTCGAAAAGCAGATAGCCCTCCTGGAAGCTCAAGCAGCCAAGGCGCGCATCTACAAAGAAAATAAAACGCGTTTTGACCTACTTGAAAAGCATCTATTCGTTCTCAAATGGGACAACCTGCAGCAGCGTCATTCGGAGACGACCAATAAAGAGGGGGATCATCGACAGCACCTTGCCCAAGCCACAAATTTCTTAGAAAAATGGCAAACTCAGTTGCAAGAAGCAAAAGCGTTATTGGAAAAAAATGAGAAAGCTCTGCGACAAAAGAATGAAGAGCTGTTTGCCACCCGCAGCAAAAAAGAAATTAAAACGCGTGAACGCCAATCGCAAGCGGAACGCCTTAAAGAAACCAACCTCAAAGAAAAGCGCTGGCAGCAAGAGCTAGAATCATTAACGATTAAACGACAAGCGCGTCAAACTGAACGAAAAACAGCTCAACAACAGTACCAGCAACTAGAAAAGCTCGTCAACGAGTATGGAACAGCCTTGCAAACGCAACGCGAGCAGAATCGCATTTTAGAAGAGGCTGTTTCGGCTCTTCGTGAAAAGCATCAAGTAAGTCAGCAAGAACGGATCAAGTTGGTTCAGAGAGAGAATCAATGCGACAGTGAACTCAAGCAAAATGCGATTCGTCAAGAGACTCTCCATGAACGTCGAGAAGCTCTGCAAGTTCAAAAAAAGAAAGCGATCTCTCAAATCGAAGAATCTCAGACCCTGGCACAAAAAAAGAAACAGGAACTCGATGCTGGCAATCAAGCAATCGATACACAAAAAAAACAGCTGATACAATTCAACGAACAATTTCAGAATATCACAAAAGATCTTCAGACCACGCGTAAGTCGCTCGATACTCTTCAACAAGAAACTGCAGAAACGAAAGCGCGTCAAAAAGTGCTCACGCGCCTACGCGACGAAAAGGAAGGCTTTTCAACAGGTAGTAAACGGTTGTTGCAGGAATCAACCAATGTAAAAAGTCCTCTGAATGGCTTGTTGAAAGGACTTTACGAGTTCATAATTCCACAATCTGGATCAGAAACAGCGTTAGCAGATGCTCTAAGACCCTATTCTCAAACATTGGTTGTGCAAACACAAACCGATTTGGAAAAAGTTCTCGAATATGCTCATGCACAAAAGCTAAAAGATTTTTCCTTAATCTGCCTAGAAAATTTACCAAAACATTCTTCTGAGGCAGTTGCAGATTCTCTTTTGCATCACGTTGTCGATCACGTATTGTCGCGTCACTTTCTTCGAAATGTGTGTATTGTAAGTGCTGATCAAAATGTTAAAACAAGCCTTCAGTCGCATCCACAGCAGTTGGTTTGGAGTCCAAACGGCTACTTTTTAGATCACCATCGCGTTCTCTTTTACGCAACACAAAGTGAAAACAATGTCTTCTTGCGTGAAGCGGAACTCAAGGCACTGGAAAAGAAAATTGAAACATTGGAAAGCGATCGTCAAATACTGGAAGCAACTCTTAAGCATGGGTATCAGCAGCGAGATCGCGTGGATGCGGATCGCATCAACTTAGATAAAACGATTCGACGCGATGAGATGAAAGTCATGGAAGTCAACTTCCATGTGCAACGCTTAAATAGTGATGTAGAAAAAGCACGCCAAGAAGAGAAGCAGCTGACTCAAGATACACAAAATATCGATGCCAACCTTGCTAAGATTGCCACCGCTCTCACAGAGCTCACGCAGCAGCATCAGGAAGTAAAAACTGCTGCGGCAGCTATTCTGAAAAAGTGTGACGAGTACCAACATGGATTTGACACGGAAATGGCGCGTCTCAAGCAAGAGCGCGATCGATTGCAAGAAAAAGAAACGGCTTATCGCAAAGCTTCAGACGATCACAAAAAACTGCAGCATCAACTGCATATTTTAGAGGTTCAAGATGGAGAGAGTGATCAGCAGGAACGACGCCTACACGAAGAAATTAAGCACAGCAGCGAACTACAGGCCCAGTTGCAATCACAAGGATCCCAAGTCGATCAAAATTTACAAGAAGTGGAACAACTTCTAGAAAAGACATCATCGGAAAATTCTCAACTAGAACAAGAAGTCCAAAAAAGTAAAACGGCGATCGAAACATGCGACGGAAAAATCCAAGAAGCGCGCGGACGTCTTACCAAAGCAGAAGAAGAGCGCCATCGCACCGATCTTCAAAAAACACAGTTGCAATCATCTCTAATGACGATTGCAAATGATCTTCAAGAGCGTTATCAGCTGCAAATTGATGAAGTGCGTGGGCAGCTTTCTCATGAGGAAAAGTTGCCACCTTCAATGGAACAAGCGGAACGACAGCTACGTAGCTTGCGCAGTGACATTGAAAATGCTGGCGACATCAATATGACGTCGATTGAAGAGTGTGACAAAAATAAAACGCGTCATGAATTCCTTATGCAGCAAATTGGCGACCTAGACGGATCCAAAAAAGAGCTCATCGAAATTATCACCGAACTAGATACCGAAAGTCGTAAACTGTTTAAGGACACCTTTAATCAAGTGTGCGCTAACTTCAAAAAGAACTTTAAAATCCTCTTTAACGGTGGTGAGGCAGATCTTCAATTTACCGAAGCTGCTGATATCTTAGAAGCCGGTATTGAAATCATCGCAAAACCGCCAGGAAAGCAGATGCGTTCCATCAGTTTGATGTCTGGAGGAGAAAAATGCCTTACAGCTATGGCTCTGCTGTTTGCAATTTTCGAAGTGAAGCCAGCACCTTTCTGCATTTTGGATGAAATTGATGCTCCACTTGACGATTCCAACGTAGAACGATTTGTCAACGTGGTAAAGCAGTTTATCGATCGCTGTCAGTTCATCATCATTACCCACAATAAGCGGACAATGACAATTGCAGATGTTCTTTGTGGCGTTTCGATGCAAGAGCGCGGGGTCTCAAAGCTGCTTACAATGGAATTGGCGCAGCATGCGAATGCAAAAGTATAATCCTAATGGACGAGATGGACGACATGGACAGAATGGACGATATGGACATACTTACTAAGTGCTTGTCTTTTTGTCCATGTCGTCCATGAAGTCCATTTCGTCCATTCTGTCCATTAAAATTGGGGAATGTAAGGTTTAAGATGGTTTCAAGAATTCGCGTTTTAGATGAACACACGATCAATAAAATCGCTGCAGGCGAAGTGATCGAAAATCCCTCATCTGTCATTAAGGAATTGGTTGAAAACTCCCTCGATGCACAAGCGACAGATATCTGTGTTGAAATTAAGGGCGGAGGCCGTCAGCTGATTCGCATTACCGATAATGGCTGTGGCATGAATGGAGACGATGCTCTCCTCTGTCTAGAACGACACGCCACTTCAAAAATTCGCGATGTGGAAGACATTCACGCAATTGAGACCATGGGATTTCGCGGAGAAGCGATACCCTCGATCGCTGCCATTTCTAAATTTACTTTGATCACCTGCCCAACAAATACTCCTAATCAAGGAACAATGGTCATTGTAGAAGGGGGCAAGATCCTTCAAGCGGCTCCCGCTGTGCGGGCCCCAGGTACTACCATTGAAGTGAAATCGCTCTTCTTCAACGTCCCCGTACGCAAAAAATTCCAAAAATCACCTGCTTATGATGCCAACGAAATTTTGAAGGTGATGAGCAATCTTGCTTTGGGATACCCTGCCATAAAGTTTCAGTTGATTAGCGACTCAAAAACTCTTTTTTCCACACAGCCTCATTCTTCAACACAATTTGTAGATCAACTAAATCAACGCATTCAGGATATTTTAGGTTCCGATTTTTTAGAGTCCGCATGTGCTGTGGATATAACCAAAGAAGATTTTACTCTGCGCGGGATTATCGGGCTTCCCTCAACACATCGTCCTAATCGCACAGGACAATATGTCTTTATCAACCAGCGCGCTATATCTTCCTCGTTAGTGTCCTATGCAACGCGTGATGGATATGGAACATCGTTGCCGACAAATCGCCATCCCATTTTTGTACTCCATCTGACTCTTCCAGGTAGCTTGGTGGACGTTAATGTGCATCCTCAAAAGCGCGAAGTTCGTCTGCGCCAAGAACTGATTTTGCGAGAAATGATCACCGATGCAGTGCGTCAGGCTATCCAGAAGCATGGCATGAGCCCTCATCACACAGTGCAAGCAGAAGTGCCTTTTCTAATACCTGAAGATCCTAAAGCTCATTCACAGATTAATGAGAAACTGTTTGTACCTTCACAAGTTCCAGAAAAACCTAAAAGTAATCAATTGCCCTCTTCGTTTTCATTCGGATCCAATCGCTTTATTGAAACTCCTCAAAATGAAGATCGTACATTCACAATTCCTGAAGAGGAAAGCCGCCCCTTCTCAATGCCTCAATTTGAGAGGTCGGTTGTTGCAAAAGCTCCAGAGAAAATTGTCGCGCCTGCCTTGCCTTTGCCTGTTCAGAAGAAAACACCTCGCGTGATGGCAACAATAAAACATTATATCATTCTTGATGGAACTAGCTTTACAGAACCGCAGGAAGGATTACATTTAGTCGACCAACGCGCGGCACATTCACGTGTGCTGTTTGAAAAATTACTGAAGCAAATAAAAGAAGGCTCCCACGGAGCAGTCCAAGCACTACTTTTGCCTTATCCGATTCAAACGACACCAGTAGAAGCTGGAGCGATTCTTCAAAACATTGAGTCTATTCAGCGCCTAGGCATTGCTATTCACCAAACCGGATCTAATGCATTTTTGGTAGATGCGATTCCTAGTTATTTGGATCAGGCAGATTTGCAATCGTTTATCAAAGATCTTGTGCATGCGCTTGAAGAGCGTGGTGTTCAGGACGGATTATATAATGAACGTGAAAAGCGTTTAGCGTTGGCTGCGAGTCGTTCTGCTGTTTCGCGTCAAACACGTCTAAATACATTGGAAGCGCAAAACCTGATGAATCAGTTGATGCAATGCGATATGCCTTTTCAGTGTCCTCAGGGGAAGCAGACGTTTCTTTGCATCCCCCAGGATGACATTAGTAGGGTGGGAAGAGGAAAAGGTTAGTTTCGTCACAAATCGAGACGATTGGAAAAATCAAATGAGGCATAGAGAAACAAAGAGTGCGAATGTGCTATTTGGAGTGCGGTGGCTTGCCACCGCTTTCACAAACATCGGCTTGCCGATGGTCACAACGAACTGTGAATGGGGCCGGCAAGCCGCCCCCTATGAAAG
>JACDHD010000006.1 GCA_013821265.1 Parachlamydiaceae bacterium
TGTGAAAAAATAGGCAAAAACGCAGAAAAATAAAAAATTGATAGGTCTAGACTATATTGTCAGCCGTGTTAAATTTTTACTTGTCGCAATTTTGTTAATTTTTTCACAAGCTCTCCCGGCCTGGTTTTTATATTAATTTACAAATTAAATGCTTTTGTAATTTTCTGTTTTTATTGAGTTCAATAATCATCCATGATATTATTTTACGTAAAAGTTAACAGTAATAGGAATTATGCCAGGAACTCAAAGAACTAGCTGTTGCACACACCCGATTGCCATGTATGATCCCGTGGCCAACCGCCCTAAAGGACGTTTTGTAGCTTGCAAGTATGTGGTGCATGCATTGCGAATCTTATTGAACCAAGTTGTTCGCCTATGGATAAAATGCTACAGCGCTAAAGATGTAAACAATAAATTACCTCTGATGTCGATTGAAAATTTTAGATATTTGACTTCTGATCAACTTAGCCAGGTAAAGACCCTTAAAGTTGAGAGTAATGAGCAAATGACCTCTACAGGCCGAGCGCTACTGAATATGTATGAGAACTGTAGCAATACAGATTTAAGAGATAAATTCTTAAGGCATTTAAGCACGCCTCAAAAAGAATTTCTATATGACAATTCAAATGGTACGAATCGGGCAAAACTAGCACAGGAAGATTTGTGTTACGGGTTACTAAATGAGGTGTCCCTGTCAAGAGAGATGCCAAATGAGGCATGTCTTGCGAAGGTTTTTGCTGTATGGGGAGAGGGATGTGAAAGCAATCGTGAAGCTCGTGTAAAAGAGGTTGAAGAGTACTTTGCCTCTTGGTCTTTTGAGGATATAGAGGACATCTATCACAAGTGTTATAGGTGGATTAAAAATTCAGAAGCTTCAAGACCTGAGGTTACATTAGGAAGGCAAATTCTTTTTGAAGCATTAGTTTTGGATGCAAAGTCGAAACTATTGAAAGAGCCAACTATTCCAAGTCAAAAGCGCTTCGTACATATGGCTTTTCATGAATTGTTTGGGGAAGTTTTGAAAATTCTTAAACCAGAAGAGTTTAAGAATTTTTACTGGACGAAGAACTCATGTATTAAATTGCCGGCAGCATTGCGCAAGGATGTTTTTACAACAATGTCAGGAAAAAATTTAATCGACATTTGTGAAGATTTATATATGTTTGAAAGTTCTTATGATTTTAGGGAGTTGGATATTGCTTTAGACGCGTTTTCAGAAGTTCTAATTCGAAGGTACAAACCAAATGAATCCTTATATAAAGTTATTCTTATGGTAAGTAAATCTTCGAATCATCCTTGGGGGTTACATACCACACCTGAATTAGCAGCTGTTTTGAAAAAGTTAAGAGGCTGGTGATCCTTGTTTGCTCGGACTTTAGATAGAGGAGTTCCATAGCGGACGGAGCACCTGATAAATGCAGACATTTGTTTTTAGAGCTTGAGTGCGCAGCGAAAGCGATTCTCATTATAGCCCACAGTGACCGAAGGGAACTGTGGGTGACATCGAAGAAGAAAAATAGCTCTTTAGAGCGACTCTACTTAGATATGAGTACTTGTCGTTTTAATTCGTAAAAAATAGTAAGTTTTCATTTGACTAAAGTAATTGTTATTGATATAATCTTGCGTTAATTAACGATTAATCACAAAATAGGATAATTATGCCAAAAACCTCAAAAACTGGCTGCTGCTCACAACCACTCATGATGTATGATCCCGTAGCCAATCAACCTAAAGGGCGTTTTGTCGCTTGCAAATATGTGGTGCATGGATTGCGCATCTTGATGAATCTCGTTGTTGGTCTTGTGTTGAAATGCTTTAGCGCGAAGGATGTAAATAAAAAATTGCCTCTGATGTCGATTGAAACATTGCGCTACCTAAGCAAGGATCAACTCAGCCAAGTGAAAGATCTTGTTTTGCAGAACAATGGTGAATCAACTCTAGCAGGAAGAGCGCTTTTGAATATGTACCAGAGCTGCTTTCTTTTGGGACAAGTACGTAATCCGGTTATGAGAGAGAAATTGCTTGGTTGCCTAAGCCATACTCAAAAAGAATTTTTACACCGTGAGTTAGTACATGGTCTTCAAGGAACAGTAATGCATGATATTCTCAAGCATGCACCAAGCAGTGCCAACGCTTATGACGCAGGTAAATTGGCCTTTATATATAAATTTACTCCTCATTGCGATGTATGTTGTTTTATAGCAGAAAAATGGACTTCACAGCAGCGAGAAGCTTTTTTTAATAAAATGTCTCCGCAACAAAGAGTAAATGTTCTCACTTATATGATCCAAATGGGTAATGATAGACCAGACCCTAATGTCATAAAGGCATGTATTAATAGCTTGGTTGCAAAAATTCTTTCTGAATCGCAAGCTGAGGCAAAAGGAGATGCTGAATCTAAGGAGAGAGCGGCTGGAAAAGTAGATATGAGAGACTTTATTTCGGCTGTTCAAGGAAAATTAGATCTTTTAACCAGATCAGATACCTTTGATCTTGGTGTAGCGCATCTAGATCCTTCATGGTTTGGTAGTATGGTAGCAAAGGGGGTTATAGATCGTTATGGGCTGTTAGAAATATTGCCATTAGGTTTAAATAGCGCTCCAGCAAGATTGAATGCTCAAGCCCCTTTTTATGCGGCAATTTTTGCTATTTGGGAACAAGGTCATGAAAAGGGTGAAAGCAATCTAGAAGAGGCTGTAAAGTTCTTGTCTTCGAAATATTCTTTTGGTCAAATCGTTACTTTATATGAAAAATGTAATTTTTCATTTTCAGAAGAAAGAACATCCTTTAAGACTCAAGTTGTTGAAAAAGGACAAACATTTCTTCTAAAAGCTTTGATCTTGGCAGGGAAAGAGACTTTACTTAAAGATCCAAAGGTAATCACGGGTTGGCTACAACTCTCAACTAGTAAGTTTGTTGGAGAAATAGCCAAACACTTTAACCCAGAAGATTTTGCAAAAATTTCCTGGAATAGCGATTTGATTTATTATGGATTGGAAAAGGGACTATGGAAGAGTGCCTTTGCATCGCTTTCAGATGAAGCTTTAAGCGGGATTTGCTGTTCTATAGGATTCAATTCAAATATTGATTGGATTGCTCCAGACGCATTATCAGAATTTTTAGAACGTTATAAGAAGTCAGGAAGTAATCCTGTTTTCTTGAATCAATTTGTTCGAACAATCCATGATCGTCTTCAAGAAAATAAGGATCGTTGGGGGATCTCTGAACCCCGTGGAACAAAAATTAAAAGAATGGCAGGGCTAGGGAATAGTTCTGAGGAAGTTCCTGGATTACTAGAGCTTCTAGAGCAATGCAAAGCGTTGCAAGAATTGCCAGAACCACAAGCTGCAGAGTCCAGAGAAGCTAAAGGCTAAGAAAATCAATTGGAGTGCGGGACCTTGCCAAAAAGAAGGTAGCCAAGACCGCCCCGGTCTGGTAAAAGTCGCTAACATTCATTTTGTAAATCAATATATAAACCAGGCCGGGAGAGCTTGTGAAAAAATTAACAAAATTGCGACAAGTAAAAATTTAACACGGCTGACAATATAGTCTAGACCTATCAATTTTTTATTTTTCTGCGTTTTTGCCTATTTTTTCACAGCCTCGGACGGCCTGGCTACCTTCCTTCATTCGAATAGACAACAGAAATATCCTTTTTGAACGCATTTTTAACAATCGCTGCCTCTCGGTAGCGCCCAAAACCTCTTCTTAACAGTTAGAACAGGATCGCCTTGCTCACCATATGTTGTGGAGCCACACACATCTCTAATTGAATGCCGTTCTTTTCTAAAATGCCCCTAATCACGCTAAGAGCCATTTCTGGCGAATTACACTCGCTGGAAAGATGAGCCAAATGAACGTGCTTCAAATTCGAATGTGCCACGTCACATAGCAGTTGACCACACGCTTCGTTCGACAAGTGCCCCACACGGCTTAAAACGCGCTGCTTATAAACCATGGGTCGTGGGGATGCGTGTACCATAGAAGGCTGATGATTGGCCTCCACATATAGGTAATCGCAGTCTTTAAGCTGCGTTTTTACCAACGTAGTGACAAATCCTAAATCGGCACAAAAGCCCAATTTAAGGTCACCAGTGCGAATGGTAAATGCCACAGGATCCAGAGTATCATGCTGAATGCTAAATGGGTGTATCTCAAGGTCCCCAAATTCAAACGTTTCCCCAGTCGAAAAAATCTTAAACTTAGGACAGTCGTGGAGGTACTCTGCGATGCCTTTCGCCGTTTCGCTATTGGCAAAGATGGGAATGCCCATTTTGAAGGCAAGAGAACTGAGTCCCTGAATATGGTCGCCATGTTCATGCGTCACCAAAACAGCGTCGATCTCTTCCAGAGAGACATTGATTTCTGCAAGGCGTGCTTTGAGGGATTTGGTGCTGATGCCGGCGTCGATCAGGATTTTAGTGTTTTCAGTTCCCACATAGATGGAGTTACCCTTAGAACCCGATGCGAGGGGACAAAATCCTTTCATAGCTTGAAGCACTCCAATAAGATGGCCCCAAGTTTTACCAAAAGCGCCCTTTTATTGCACCGCTGATTTTCCTCTTGACTCCGAAACTCTGAAAATTCTAAAGTATCGCTCTTCCTATTCTCGCTCGGATGGTGAAATGGTAGACACTAGGGACTTAAAATCCCTTGGCCGCAAGGCCGTGCTGGTTCGAGTCCGGTTCCGAGCATGCCAAACCGCAAGAAGGTAAGTCCTTGAACAAGACTTAGTTACCCTCTTTTCTAAAGAGCTTAAGTCTTTATCGACTTAAGCTGCTTTATTATCGCGATCAATTTTTGTCCAACCCCTGTCCAACTTTTTAAAGCAAAGCAGAAGAGCCTTGATTGAGGAGAAAAATATGATTTTCCTAAGTTATTCTCATAAAGATAAAGCTATTGTGATGCCTATGGCCGAAGCTTTTCGCAAAGCTTTCGGTGAAGACAAGGTTTTCTTCGATCAATGGTCTATTCAGCCGGGAGACTCTCTTATCGATAGAATGGATGAGGGACTTGCTAACTGTCGTTATTTCTTCTTTCTAGTTAGTAAAAGTTCCTTGTCTAGTCGAATGGTGGGATTAGAGTGGAAGAATGCGCTTCTTAAGCATATAAGGGGAGACACCCTCTTTGTGCCAGTCAAACTTGATGACTGCGACATGCCTTTCATCTTATTGCAAAATCTTTACATTAATCTATATGGTAACGGAATGGAATTTGCTGTCCGCCAGTTGGTAGACGTCGCTTCAGGTCGGAATACCTACCGAGCCGACGAAGTAACTGGCTTTCAAAATGTGAGAGCGTATACTACAGGGACTAATCACGAAATGGCTATTGAGTTTAGGGTTGAAGCATATGCTGAACCTCACTCTAAATATATGGTATTACTGGACAATGAAGAGAGCGAAGTGTCCTGTTCTTATGGTGGGGCCGCTGGTATGTTTATGATGGGATTTCAAAAAAATGTTAGTCTTAATAATGGGGAAACTTGGAACGCTTTTCAAATAAGTAGAAGCGAGGCGACTTCCCCAGGCTTTCCATTTGTATTGAAACTTTCAGCTTCAAACGATGCGAGAATATCATTAAAGTATACAATGCGTGCTGTCACTATCGATTCGTTCAAAGCGGTTCCGCTGATTAGTAATTTGCAAAACACGACCAAGGAAATTCCACCAAATTGATTGCTGCAGAATTTTCTTCAACAGCATTCTTTTATCCTCTCAAAAGAATTAGTTAAATTTAATTTTGAGGGCTGTGCTATTCCAAAAGTTGACCAAAATCGATCACTTTGTCGAAATACCCCTCGTCTAAAACGCTTTCCTCTACTCCATTTACATGGATTAGTACCGGACGGATTGAACAAAATTTTGGTATCTTCAAGCGTTTCCTTTTTTCTTCCATCTCATTGATTATTTTCTGTCCTATAGCATTTCTGGAAAATTTAACTTCGCAGAGATAGAGATTATGGAATCGTGTTTGGATTAAATAGTCAATTTGGCATCCCGCTTGTTTGGCTGTAGGGTTTTGAAAAAACGGGCCATCCATAACAATTTCATCTGGAGACAGATTTAGTAGATTCCAGAGAACTTTGCGGTTATGAGCTACGAGATTTTCAAATTGTAGTCCCATCAGGGACTCCCACCCGGGAAAACGACTTAATGCTGTATTTGCATAAGCTCCTTTTTCTATCTTAGCGCGATTGGGCGCGATGTACTTTAGATAAAAACGTAGATAGTTATCACTTAACCGGTACTTGCTCAACTTGCTTTCTTTGCCGCTATCTAAGTTCCAAGTGAAGTCCCTTTGAACAAATCCTGCCTTTACAAGATCGTCTAAATGCCTGCTGTAACCTCCTCCTAATTCTTTTTTTAATTCTTTGCAGATTAGGCTAAGATCTTTAGGTCCACTTGCGAGGCAGGCTACAATTTCTTTGTGACTTGCATTTTTTCTCGAGAAAAGATCTGAAAATATTTCATCGAATTCTCGTACTAACAAGCCTCCTTGCATGAAGCAAAGATCTCGAATGTTTTGTTCTGCAGGGAGCTCAGGTTTAATCCGTTCTAGATAAAGCGGAACCCCTCCTGTGACAGACAGAAGTTTAAATTTTTCGTATGCGGTAATTCTTTTTTCTTTAGGATACCAAAAGGCATTGCAGACATTTAAGGGCAGCTCTTCAAGAATAAGATCGATCGAAATCCTTCCCACAAAACCAGTATTACTTAAAATATTTTCTTCAATCCAGGAAGAGATTGAGCCACAAAGTACGAGAATTAGTTGAGGGTTTTTACTGAAATACATATCCCAGGCCGTTTTTAATTTGCCTAAAAAATTAGGGTCTTTTTCTCCCATCCATGATATCTCATCGAATACGATTAAAACAGGACCTTCAGAGGTATACTTAGAGAGGTGCCAAAAAATATTGCCCCAATCATCCGGTTTAATACCAGGCAATCCGGCTCGCTCAAGTTGATAGGCAAATTCATTGCGTTGAGATTGTGCTGTTGTTTTTCGTGCTGGAGGAATCCCAGAAAAAAAGAGGCTTCTTATCTCTTTTCCGAATTCTGCAAGAAGTCTACTTTTACCAATTCTCCTTCTCCCACGAACTACGATGAGGCTTGCACTTCTCGAAGTTAATAACCCCTTAAGCCTGGTCATTTCAGCTTCCCGACCAATGAATTTGGAAAGACCCATTTTATGGCTCCTTTTTTAATCTCATCATAAGCCTTTGGCTGTTTGAAATCAATCAGCAAAATGTCATTTGTCGATTTGTTGATCGTTTTTGCTCTTATCAAATTCGATCAACAAAACGTTATTTATCGATTTACTGATGATTTTTGGCATAAAATTTGAGAGTTTAAATCAAAACACACCCATATACCGGTGTGTTTCATCCATAACACACCGGTATATGGGTGTGTTAGCAAGGACCTCTCGTTTAGAGGGGGCAAAAGAATTTGATGTTATAGTTTGGAGTATCAATAACAATTTGATGGTTTAATCGAGTGAGTTCATTGGTGTCATTATTTTTCAAGCAAAGAAGATTTATTAGTCAGTATTGCTGAACAAAGACTCCAACAGTATTTACCCTTGTTTAAAGCCTTGAATGAAATTGTAGCTCCGGAAGATAGGTTTAACTTTTTAATCAACTTTGTGTCAGATGAGCTCGTGAAAAAAACAGACGAACTCCGTTTTTATAATGCCCTTTATCTCCACGCTGATGGCGTCCGTGCCATTAGTAAAGCAATGGAAAAATATCACGTTCAGTTTGATCAGCAATTTTTAGCAGAGGAAAAATTGCTTAAAGATTTAGGGGTTGCAAATCCCGAGCTGGAAGCCACTTTTTTACGTTCTACCCTTCAGGGAATTTCCCTAGAGTACTTATTAAGCCCTAAAGATTATCCGCTGCAACAAATGAAAGAAATGCTCGTTGCAAGATATAAAATTAAAAAGGATCTAAAATGACTAGAATTGTTCTATATATCGCAACAAGCAAAGATGGTTACATCGCAGATGAAAAAGGAAGTGTTGATTGGCTACCACAATCTTTGTCGGAAACCGGTGGGCAAGACTATGGGTATCACGAATTTTATAATTCGGTTGATGTTATTGCTATCGGAAGAAAAACCTATGAGCAGATTTTAGGATTTGGTGATTGGCCGTATGGGCAGCCAGGAATTCGTTGCTGCAATTCTTCTGATGAGTTAGCCCAAACAAGGTGATCATTCTCCATAATGAACCAACGAATTTTTCTGCTTCGCTCTCTGATCGCGTATCCTGTATCAGGATTAATCCACCAATCGACTATTTCGCGCACCCAACTATCGCAATCAGGATTAGTTGTTGCACGGATATAAGGTTTGATACCGCATGTTGATCGATTTCTTGAAAGCATATAGAAAAACTGATCTCGCGTGAAATGAGTAAGTTCATCGAACCCAATGAGAGGGATTTGTGAACCCTGCCAATCAAGTTTGCTCTTTTCATGTTCCATTCAATCAATCAGTCGGAAATTAGATAAAATTGATGAACGAACATATAAAATAAGAGATGAGATGATAAAAAATGATTCTGATATTTTTTATGATTGATAGTTTTTTTGTAACACATCAATTGCTTTTTTTGAATGTTATTAAATAATTATAATTATCTGATACAAGCAAACTGCTTTAGTAATGTAATTCTGTTCAAAACATTGTTAAATTAATATTAAATTTTAAAAAGTCTAAAAAAAAGATCTAAAAAAAGATTTACATTTATAAAAATTACAACTATAATTAATGTTTAATTAAAAATTTGTTAGGAGATCTACTATGTTAGTTGGAGAAACACACAACCACAATCATCCTACAATCCTAGGATCGCAGCAAATTTCTACAACAGGTTGCCAAAAAGTCCAGAATGCTGTCTTAGCGGTCTTCTGGACATTGGCGATTGTAGTTGATCCAGTAATAGACTTTTTTACACAAGGTATATCTGATTTTTTGGCTTTAGACACTTTACGGCACGGCACAAACTTCTCAAGCTACATTAACATCAGAGTCGTAGGTCCTGAACCGTCTCGGGGAGGAGGCGAGGTGGGAGCAAGCATGATAGCGCCTTCTGCCATTAAAAATTCAAAAGGCTATTTTCACGTATCTCCGGATAGTACCGCACAAGTACCGGGATCAAAATACGGCGGAATTATAATTACTCGTTTTTTTGCCTCGCGCCTATATTGTGGAATTTCTGCCGCCTCAACAATTAAAGGCAAAGGAATGCTTCGGATGGCTTGGAGGATCGTTGTAGTAGTATTAAGCATATTAATAATACCCACAATAAAATTTCGTTTTAGACCAGAAGATGTGGAGCTCAAAGCAAATACGGGCATATTTGAAGACGATCCAGACTCAACAGGAACGGCCTATAGAACGAAGCATATCATCGGCATGACTCACATAGGCCTAAAAGGCATTGTTACTCAAGGGTTTGACGGAGATGTATTCGCTCGCATGCGTGCGCATCCCATAAAAGTCACGTGGGGTCTCGCCAAATTGATTAACCCTATTGGGATTCCCATTCTCATAGCTTTAGGAGTGACTCTCGCTATAAAGTCGACTCTGTCTTGTTGTAGAACTACGATCTAAACAAATATCGAAGTTGAACTCGAATTTCAACATGCATAGGGTTGGTGGATAGTCTAGAGAATCAATTAATGGATCAAGTTTATCAACCACACATGGAACTATTTCGTGAACAGGCCCGGGCTCAGATTTTCGGTTATGGTTTACCCACAGTTCCCTTCGGTCACTGTGGGCTATAATGAGAGTCGCTCTCGCTTCACTCAAGCTCTTGCTACAGGATTCCTCGGCAATGCACGATGCGTTCTAAAGTCCGAAGCGAAGCGAGGACGCCTCCCAATAATAGCCCACAGTGACCGAAGGGAACTGTGGGAGAAACAAGAGAAAAGAAAGAGCTCTTTAGAGCGACTCAAAGCTTTGGCTGGCTTATGTAATCGTGAAAATATACCGATTTTTCGTTGTAGGCCAAAAAATACTTTCAAAAATCCGGGTAAATCAGCAATATTGTGGCTTCTCTAACTCAGAGGCATTTCCTTTAACTAATTACAGGTGTTTTATGACTATTCCTTTGTATCTTCATAATGCTTATCTTAAAGAAGCTGAAGCAACGATTCTCGAAGTAGTAAAAGAAAGCGATAAACGATGGCTGATCGCTATGGATCAAACGCTTTTTTATCCAAGAGGTGGAGGGCAATCAACAGATCAAGGAATTATTATTTCAGATAGTTGGAAGGGAAAAGTGACACAAGCTCTCCAAAAAGAAGATAGGATTGTTCATGAAGTTGAAGGTGATCAACCTCCAGCAATTGGTACTGTAGTCAAACAAATTCTTGATTGGGAACGACGTTATCTTCATATGCGACTGCATTCTGCAGGACATGTGGTCGACTTTGCCTTATATCTTTTGGGCTATTCTCCCGCTCTCCTAATGCCTTTAAAAGGAGATCATGGAAAGAAAGCTGTCATTTGTTATCAAGGAACATTAGAAAAAGACATTAAGGAAGAATTGGAGAAAAAAGCTAATGAGTTAGTTGCACGCAATCTCACTTTTTCCTTCAAATTAGTCGGTCATAAAGAGCTGGAACAAGAATCTATTTACCTTCAGCCGGGATTGCCAAAAAATAAACCTCTTAGATTATTATCTTTAAACGAGGTGGGTAGTGTAGCAGATGGTGGTACCCAGGTAAATAAGACATCGGAAGTTGGGAAAATCTCCATTTTGCCGATAGAAACGAAAGCAGGAATGACCTACATCCATTATAGGCTCTTATAGATGGTCGATAGAGTGTCAATGATGTTGGACAGGGAGTAATTCTTGATTAAAAGTATTATTGTTACACCCTATAATCCTGAATGGCCACGCATGTTTGAAGCTGAAGCAACAAACATCAAACAAGCTTTAGGTAAGAATTGCCTAGCGGTTCATCATGTAGGCTCCACAGCTGTACCAGAGCTTTCTGCTAAGCCAAAGATCGATATAATTGCCGTTGTAAAGGATCCTACGACCATTAATACAGCCTTGGAAAAACTAGGTTATGAATACCGAGGCGAATTCAATATTCCGATGCATTATGGTTTCAATAAACGCGGAAAAACTGATGTTAATCTTCATGTGTATGAAGAGGGTAATCCAGAAATCGAGCTCAATCTTCTCTTTAGAAACTATTTAAGAAATCATCCGGAAATACGAGATGAGTATACGAGATTGAAAGAAGATCTGTTAAAGAATAGTGCATCTCATGAGAAAGCAAACTCGATGTTTACCGGCTATAATTTGGGGAAAGATGCGTTTATTCGCAAAGTGTTACAGGCAGCACATTTCAGTAAGGTAAGAATCCTAAGATGTACCCATTACGCTGAATGGGATGTTGCTAAGAAATTAAGAGAACAATATTTCTTTGGTCCTATAGGAATTGCAGATCCCTATACGTGGACTTTTGATCATAAAGATCATTTACATGTTATTCTTTATCACGGCGTAGAGATGATTGGGTATGCTCACATTCAACTGTGGCCTAATTATCGATCTGCTTTAAGGATTTTAGTCATTGATCAACCTTATCAGCAGCATGGTTTGGGGTCAAAATTTTTGCACCTTTGTGAACGCTGGTTGAAAAAATTAGGGATTCGGTCTCTCCATGATGAAGCGAGACCTAGTTCTGTGGCATTTTACCGAAAAAATGGATATGTCGAAATGCCTTTCGACGAACCAAGCGGGGAGCCTCCAAGTGCTCAAGATGTGGCGATGGGGAAAATATTATGAATTATCAAGATCAAGATTTTCAAACATTTGCCTTTGTCTTTACCCGTGTTCAATTCCTAAAGCCAGGCCGTCTTCGGCCTGAAAGGGGTAGCACTTATGTAATTGTCTCCTACAATCCCTAATCCAGAGAGGTAGAAAGATTCTTATTTCAACCAATGTTCGACGTTTGCAACGACTTCTTACTTTTCTTGAGAAGCATTGCTGCAAGATTTTGACGTATTTTAGGCATGCTTTCAAACTGAAATGGTTTTTCATTTACAAGACTCTCTGCATACTTGTAGACAAAGAATCCGCAATCCATTGAAGAGGAATCTTGTTCGGGAAAACCAACCCCTTGATACTGTGTGGGGATAAAGATATCCCAATCATCAATATTCCCCACTTTTTGTTGCATTTCCTGTGTTGACCATGCTGTTTTTAAGGCTGCTTTAATCTTCTCGCAACAAGCTATCTGATCCTTATTATAACTTGGTAGAGAATCATAACATTCGATGGTGCGACTTCTAATATTTATTACTGCCAACGCATAATGACCAGTGCCCCCGGTTTTTGAATGGATAACATAAGGAATGTAAATTTTTTCTGCATCGGGGTCTAAAGCTGTTTTGATAATTTTTAACGCTTGATCAAAGTTTAGATTAGGATTCATCAGCGCATCCCAGTGAAACTGATGTTTTGGAGCGACATCTGGAGCTTGACGTGTATTTTCCTGTAGCAGCAATAAGGAATAGGCCATGACGGAATAATCAAGCCCACGCAAAGGATTAGTGATGTGATGCATTTGACGACGCGTGATCTTCCGTTGAAAATATGTTCCATTTAATGCCTTGAACGTTCTGTTGCAAACCACAGTGTCTAAGTACTTATTATGGAAGTATCCTAAAGTTTGCATTCCTAAACTTAAAACAATCCAGATATTCATTCCCGATAAAATCAAGAATGCAATAGAAATAATTACTCTAACAACGCCACTAAGATCAGCTGCGATCTTGATGAACAACCGTAACCGCTTAAACTCGTCCTGGCAAGCAACCTTTTTATCGATGTTTTTTATAATAAAAAGAGCTGGCAAAAGGATTGCCACTCCATAATCAGTCGCTGAATCGAGACAAGCCAGGAGAGAAAAAAATCCCATAGTTATCTCAATCACCTTCATTTCGAGATGTTTGACTTCTTGCTGATTGTATGAATAATTGAAAGGAAGAATGCTGGAGATTAGAGTATTATGCGTGATAAAAAAAGCGTTTAATAATGGAGTGACGGCTTGCATAAAACAGGGGTTATTTTACAACCGGTATCCGGTCCGGTCTTCGTTTGTTTGAATAATTATAATGCAATAGCATATTGTATTTATAATTAAAACAAAAGAACAATCTAGAACAATCTAGAATAACAATTTAATTTGAAGGAGGAGAAATACTAAAACGATTAAAGAAAGTAGGGACATCACATAACCGATAATGACCAATAGACCATCGTCTTCCAAAATGCCAAAACCAATTAAAAAGATCGACCAGGCTGCAATCAAATTAGAAAAGGGAATGGGTAAAGGTAACGCCAAAAAAATGCCTAATAGCACAATCATTAAGCCATTGAGGATTTCCATGATGGGATGTCGACAGACCCAAACCAATCGTGGATAGATCCAACGACGCGCTTTTTTGACAAGTTTCAAGGTACTGTCAGTGATTTTTAAAAGAAATTTGGCAGAAATTTCTTTAGCCAAAAGTGATTTAGGGAGCCATATATGCTTCCCAAAAGCCATTCGTAATCCTAAAAAAGCAATAACGAGCCCAAAGGGAGTAGAAAATCCAGGTATTTGAATGGGCTGGCAAAAGGGTAGGCTAAGCAGCATAAGGATTAAAGATCTGCCTTTTCCTGATAAGAGTTCCAAGATGTCTCCAATGGAGACTGGACCCAATGCAGCTTTGGTGCGCAGAGCTTGAGCGCTTTCTTCTAAGGTTCTATGTTCTTTTGATTTTTTCATATTTTCTAAGTACTGTCTTTTTTATTTTGACCTTATCATGCTGGAAGGAAATGAGGAAGTAAAATTTAGGTAACCCGATGCTCACATCCTCAGATGGCCTGATTACATTGATTTTTGAACTAAATCGTGGACCTGTACTAAAATTTAAAATCCTTAAATTTAAAATTAATAAGGCGTATATCTTGTATTAAATAGATTAAGCTGTGTTAGAATGGTGCCGCCAAATTGTTATACTAGAATGTTCCTTACAAGTGTCTGAAAGGCCTTTTTTAGAGAAGCGATAAGGAAAACGAATGGGATTATTTGATATGCCAGCGATTACGAGACTACCTCAATTTTTACCTTATCCACCTGTCAATGTCTCTATAGATTCACCTGTCAATGTCTCTGCAGAAAATTTGGCATGTTACATTTGTATGGAGGAATCAACGGAGCCCTTTGTTGCTCACGAAGAGTTTAATAAAAAAGGCATCCTTCAATCTCGGTTACTGCATCACGTTCATCTTGTATGCCTGAAAAAGGCAATTACTAAGAAAGATTACTGTCCTGAGTGCAAAATCACAATCGATGCAAGTAATTTGAGATCTAAGGTTGAAAATTTGCAAACGTTGATTTCACACGGGAATCCTAAAGGTGTCTTTACGGCTTCTTTCGTGTTAGCTAGCAGTAAACTCATCGCGGAAATCGTTCTTCCGTATAAATTTGCACTCCTTGTAACCATATGGGTGGCTTACCAAATTTTTAAGAGTATAACTGCAAGGATACCTGACAATAAGATTTTTCCTGGAACAGTTATCATCGTTGCATTGGGTATTTACTTCGGTTCTCCGGCTTCATACCTGGTTGATATGATCAACGGATTTGTTCCTGGATACATTTTCGACACTGGAATGAGACATCGTGTCATGTCAGGAGTATGCTATGGAGCGTTAACAGGAGCTGCAATATGGGTCTCATTTCCTGGTATTTCATTGAAAACCTTGGCTGTTTGTTGTAGTGTGATTGGTGGGGTAATCAAGAAACGGCAGATGATCCACATTAACTCTTAGGATGTCAAAAATGGCTGAAATACGCATTGGTTCTCATCGCATCGGCCCAAATCATCCTCCTTTTGTCGTGGCAGAGCTATCGGGCAATCATAACGGATCTTTACAGCGCGCTTTGGATCTGGTGGCAGCTGCAAAAGCTACTGGAGTCCATGCGATAAAGTTGCAAACATACACTGCCGATACAATTACCTTAGATATTAAGTCGGGAAATTTTGTCATAAACGATCCGACAAGCTTATGGAAAGGACGCAATCTGTATGACCTTTACAAAGAAGCGCATACTCCGTGGGAATGGCATCAACCTATTTTTGACTTATGTAAAAAGCTAGGTTTAACTGTTTTTAGCACTCCATTTGACGAAACAGCAGTGGATTTCTTGGAATCTCTGCAGGTGCCATGCTACAAAATTGCTTCGTTGGAAATTGTCGATCTACCTTTGATTAGAAAAGTTGCTAAAACAGGAAAGCCTCTCATCATATCGACAGGTGGTTCTACACTGTTAGAAATTGAAGAAGCCGTTTCTGCGGCACGTCAAGCAGGTTGCAAAGAGCTCATTCTTCTTAAATGCACATCGGCGTATCCAACAACGCCTTCAGAGTGCAATTTGCGCACGATGCAGGATCTTGCTAAAAAATTTAATGTCCCTGTGGGTCTGTCGGATCACACCTTGAGTTTAGGTGTTCCCATTGCAAGCATAGCGTTGGGGGGCTGTTTTATTGAAAAACATCTTACCCTGCTGCGTGCGAATGGGGGAGTCGATAGTGCTTTCTCTTTAGAACCACATGAAATTAAAGAGCTCGTCGAAGAATCGTATAAAGCGTGGCAAGCGTTGGGAAAAGTTTCATATGAGCCGTTGCCTTCGGAGAAGACTTCACTATCGCATCGACCTTCTCTTTATTTCGTTGAAGATTTAGGTGCTGGCACAGTTGTGGAGTCGCATCATGTGAGATCGTTGCGTCCAAGTGGGGGACTGCCTCCAAAGGACATTGATAAGGTGATTGGACGACGTGTTTCCAAGGATGTTAAGAAGGGGATGCCTGTTGTTTGGGATCTTTTATAAGCAAATTTTTACCACAGAGACACGCACAGAGAGAGCAAAAAAAGAAAGATGCTTTTTAGAAACTCATTTCTTTCTCGCTCTCTGTGCTCCTCTGTGCCCCTGTGTCTCTGTGGTAAAAATAAAAACAAATACCTTGTCTTCCTACTTCTTTAAGCGCGTGTCTTTGCTTTAAATCAATTAATCGTCTATCTTGTCTTCCAATTTGGAGGTAAAGAGCAATGGCGAAATTAGACAAACAGACAATTGCAAAGTTGACCAAATTGTGCCGCATTGATTGTAACGAAGCGGAACAAGAGGCCCTCTTAGGCGACCTAAAAAAAATCCTAGATTACATCGAATTGCTGCAGGAAATTGATACGGAAGGTGTTCCCCCTTGCAATCACGTTTTGGCCGACATGGTAAATGTCACGCGAGAAGATACCGTGGGTGCGACAATGCCTCGCGAAACTTTCTTGTCCAATGCCCCCTCCCATGTTGGGGGAATGGTGCGCGTGCCACCCATTATTAAAAATCATTCGTAAAAGGATCGACCATGCATACGCTATCCGCAATTGAACTTCGCGATAAATTTCTTAAAGGTGAGCTTTCTGCTGTCGCCATTGTACAGACGTTCCTGGATCGCATTGAAAAATATGATGGCCAAGTTGGGGCGTTTTTAACGGTGTATCGCGAACGCGCTTTAGCAAAAGCCAAACATCTAGATGAAAAACGAACGGCAAAAAAGCCTCTAGGTAAATTGGCAGGCATCCCTATTGCCATCAAAGATAACATTCATGTGAAAGGGGAAATCAGTACCTGCTCTTCGAAATTTTTGACCAATTATCGCGCGCCTTTTGACTCAACTGTCGTACGTCTTCTAGAAGATGAGGATGCAATCATCATAGGCAAAACGAATATGGATGAATTTGCAATGGGATCTTCTACTGAGAACTCTGCATTGCAAAAGACGAAAAATCCTTGGAACTTAAAGTGTACTCCAGGGGGATCCTCTGGAGGTTCTGCCGCTGCAGTAGCGGCTAGAATGTGTCCGGTGGCTTTTGGTAGCGATACAGGAGGCTCTATTCGCCAACCTGCGTCGTTGTGTGGGATTGTGGGGTTCAAACCTACTTATGGACGTGTTTCTCGATTTGGGTTGGTGGCATTTGGATCTTCGTTGGATCAGATTGGTCCCTTGACCACAACAGCGGCAGATGCTGCTTTGATGATGGAAGTGTTAGGGCGTCACTGTGAACGCGATTCTACTAGTATCAATGCTCCTACAGAAAACTATCTCAGTCAAATGTCGGGTATTATTAGAGGAATGAAGATAGGAGTTCCTTGGGAATTTTTAGAAGGATTGGCTCCTGAGCCTAAGCAATTATTCCAGCATTCCATTGAGACATTAAAGAAAATGGGAGCTCAGATTGTCGATGTGGATTTGAGTGTTTTGAAGTATTCAATCGCTGTGTATTACATTTTGGCTACAGCTGAAGCGTCAACAAACCTCGCACGATTTGATGGCATTCGCTATGGATTGCGTTCAGCGCGTGCAAAGACGTTAGATGAGGTGTATGAGTTCTCAAAGGAAGAGGGCTTTGGACCTGAAGTTAAGCGACGTATCCTATTGGGAACGTACGTGTTGTCAGCAGGATATCAAGATGCCTACTACAAAAAAGCACAGAAAGTGCGTACTCTGATGATACGTAGTTATCAGGCAGCATTTGAGAAGTGTGACATTGTGGCGACTCCGGTTTCCCCATTTGCTGCGTTTGAAATTGGGGCCATTCAAGATCCGTTGCAGATGTATCTTGAGGACATTTATACCATTTCTAGCAACCTTGCTGGATTGCCTGCTGTGAGTGTTCCTGGGGGTTTTACTACGGAAGGCAAGCCTGTTGGATTACATTTAACAGGACCACAAAAACTAGACACACGCGTATTGCAAGTGGCAGATGCTTTTGAAAAAGCGACAGATTATCGACGCGTACCAACATTAGTTAAGTAGGGAGAACAGAGAATATGACACATGGATCTAATTGGGAAACGGTCATCGGTCTAGAAATTCATGCGGAGTTAAATACGAAATCTAAACTATTTAGCGTTGCACCAAATCGATTTGGTGACGAGCCTAATGTCAATATTACAGAAGTATGCACAGGGCAGCCTGGAGCTTTGCCGGTATTAAACAAAGAAGCAGTGCGCAAAGCTGTCCAGTTAGGGTGTGCGCTGAATGCAAAGGTTGCCAAATTTAGTAAATTTGATCGCAAATCCTACTTTTACCCTGACAGTCCGCGCAATTTTCAGATCACGCAATTCGATGAACCGATTGTGATCGGTGGTACTGTTATTGCTGAAGTGGATGGTGAAGAAAAAGCGTTTGCTGTGAATCGGGTACACCTAGAGGATGATGCGGGAATGCTTAAGCATTTTTCGCAATTTGCCGGCGTGGATTACAATCGAGCAGGTGTTCCTCTAGTCGAAATTGTCTCTGAGCCGTGCATCCATAGTCCTGCTGAGGCTGTTGCCTATGCAATGGCTGTAAAGGCTATCCTTCAGTACATTGACGCTTCAGATTGCAACATGGAAGAGGGATCTTTGCGCGTGGATGCTAACATTTCAGTTCGCCTTAAAGGGGAAACGGAACTGCGCAATAAGATTGAAATTAAGAACATGAATTCGTTTAGCAATATGGAGATGGCGCTTGAGGCTGAAATAAAACGCCAAATTTATGAATACACACATCAAGTCAATGTTCCCATTAAAGACATCATTAAACAGGCCACCTATCGTTGGGATCCTGAAAAAAAGCAAACCGTTCTCATGCGTACAAAAGAGCATGCGGATGACTATCGCTATTTCCCAGAGCCAGACCTAGTTCCTATTGTTCTGACAGAAGCTTACATTGAAGAGATACGGGAAAGCTTGCCTGAGTTGCCTTTACAGAGGGAACGGCGTTACGTGTATGAAAAGGGATTATCGGCCCACAGCGCTTTTGTGATCACAAGTGAAAAGCCGCTTGCAGATTACTTTGAAGAGGCACTGAAGACATGTTCCAACGCGCGCAATCTGTGCAATTGGATCATTGTGGAATTTGCAGGGCGCTTTAAAGATACTGGGAAGTCATTGCTGACAAGCGGGATACCGCCTGTTCAAGTGGGTAAGCTTGTCAATATGATTGAAAAGGGCACGATTACTGGACGCATTGCAAAAGCTGTCGCAGATGACATGGTTGCAAATGTAGGTAAAGATTGTGAACAGATTGTGGCTGAAAATCCAGATTATAGCCCTGTGCATGACATAGATGAGATCTCCAAGCTTGTCGATCAAGTTGTCAGCGAAAACAGTCAGTCCGTCGCAGACTTTAAAGCTGGACGCGATAAAGCGTTTGGATTTCTTGTGGGGCAGGTAATGAAGCTTTCGCGAGGAAAAGCATCTCCACAGGTAGTCAACGACCTGTTGAAGCAAAAAATAGGTGTATAACTCTTGAAGAATATTGTGATTTTCGTGTAAACCGATATTTTTGTTAATTTAATTCAAGGAAGGTCATTATGAAAAGATTTCTATTTGTCATCGGATTGTCAGCAGCTTTATATCACTCCACATCTCTTTCTGCACATTGTCAAATGCCATGTGGGATTTATCACGACAACATGATTTACGATCAAGTCGATCAGTATGTCGAAACGATGTACAAGGGCATGACGATGCTCAGCAACAGCAAATTTAATAATGCATGGGATCGCAATGAATTTGTTCGTTGGGTCATCAATAAGGAAAAAAGTTCTGATGACGCTTCGCAATTGATCTTGAAATACTTTTTGCAACAGCGCATTAAGCCAGGTGAAGAAGATACTGCTGATCAGGTTACAAGTGCTCATAAGCTGTTGTTTCTCCTAGTCCAAATCAAGCAAAACGTGGATCGCAAATTCATTAACGACTTTGCCGATGAGTGGGATAAATTCAAGCTGATGTTCCACGTAGAAGGGTATCAGTGCCAAGTTGAGTTATTAAAGCAGCGTAAGATTGAAAGAGAACGCGAAGAAAAGCTTGAGAAAGAGCAAGGGCCAAAACCTGTGGAAACTAAAAAAGAGGGCGCACAGATAAGTGACAGCCATGGTGATGATCACCATCATGATCACGATGAGCATTACCACGCTCCGGCGTACCTGTAAGTCATCGTTTCGTTCCCGTTTTAATGGCTAGAATGGACGAGATGGACAAAAGGACAAGCAATACGAAAAATGTTGTCCATTCGAGACAATTGCATAAGTCAAATGATTGTATTAACTTTCTTTTTATTTTTTTACCACCGAGACACAGAGGCACAGAGCAGCACAGAGAGCAAGAGGCTATTTTATGGCTTTGGGGTTATTTGAGGATTGACTTTTCGATCTTTTTTTTAAAAAACTGAGGCTTTTAAAAAAACCAGCCAAGGCGAAATTGTCTGACAACAATTTCGCCTTTACATTGCTGCGCAAAAAGATGTTATGTTTAGAGACATCTACAATTCGCTCTCTGTGCTGCTCTGTGTCTCTGTGTCTCGGTGGTAAAAATAGATCGAAGACTTATGCAATTGTCTCATTCTGGCCATTTTACTTAAAACTTATTTAGGGGGAAGCCGCAGCGCGACAAGAAGAAACGGATAAATTTTAACGGGTGTCTCAAAAAATACCAAAATATTCGACCGTAGGTGACTTGCGTTGGTTTTGATAATACTCCATCAAAATTAGCCAACGCGTCGTCTAACCATTCCTTATGTAACTCAAAAAAAGAACTAGGTAGTTTATCGATTGGATAAAATCCAACGCTGCGCGTTTCATCTCCTGTAGTAGTAGAGCCCTCTAATACGGCGCATTCAAAGGCGTAAGTCAAGCGTGTTATTCTATTTATTGGGTAATACTCAGCAACTTTTCTGATGATCTTAACGCGAAGACCCGTTTCTTCAAGCACTTCGCGCACAACCGCTTCTTCGGGAGTCTCTCCCGCATCAATGCCCCCTCCGGGTAAGACCCATACAGAGACATCGCGTCGCTCTAAAATGAGCACGGCGTCGCGTTTTTCGTTAAAAATTATCCCGATTACAGCATTTTTCATAGGAAGCATCTTATGCGAAACAAACTCTGTTTGCAATTTAATAATTTTTTGAGCACTATGCAGTTAAGGGTGCAAATCTTTTTTATAATAATCATCACATAATGAGGTTTTATGGCTGCTCCTGTCCCTTTGGGTGCTTTTGGGTTATCGAGAAACGCAACGGCTCTAGTGACATCGCCAACACCAACAACTGCTGATTGTGCAAAATGTTTGAATCAAATTCAGAATCGAATCAATTTCCTTGTAGGAGAAGTCAACCAAGCAGATGCAGTGCAGAATTCAGCGTGGACAGGACCTGTAGCAACTAAAGTGTTAACTGTCTCTGAAATTCTTATGTTCATTATTCCTATTGGGTTAGCTGCGTGGTATATAGCACCCTATATAACGGGAAATATTGACCCTGAGAAAATTGTTTTGATTTGTGCAATTGCGTTCATATTTTTGTCTTACAATGGAGCGCAAGTGTTGAGAGGAAGACGTATAACGGGCGCAATTCAACAAGTGGGGAATGAACAGCGAAAGCGAATAGCACAAGTACAACAGTATCAGCTCCTTCAACAGTTTATGACGATGTTCAAGCAATTTGTTGAATCGGATGCCAAAGAGCGAAGACCTGCTATGAAACAGGTGATTAATACAAGGCATGCAATGACTGTGGAGTCTCCATCAGATTCCGAAGTCCTTAGCTTTGACTCAGTACTACCAGATTTAGGAGAATTAGTGCCTCATTTGGTGAAGGCATTGGATCCTCAAAACCCTTTAACGGCTGCACTGACACAGATGTATAGAGGGATGCAAGACGTACATGCATTGAGGGGTGCTGTTGTGGATCGTAGGCATAGAGTGCAGCATTTGGGATTCGATCATGCAGAGTCAGATGATACCGTTTTAGCTGGCGGCGGACGTTATGATTTACAAGTACAAGCACCTGACACGATTTCTCCAGAGATGTTTGATGAATTAGATGCACTTTGTGAGGGTACAGCAGTAAAAGGATTGTCTAGGATTGTAATTGGAGGAGTAATTTTTGAACGACCTCTCAAAAAGCAGTCACAATTAGAAGGCGAACAAAAACTACTAGAAGTTGTAACGCAGAAAGATGGGGAGACAACATCATGATGACAGAGAACAGTAGGAAGCATATGCCATTTACGTTGCCAATAGGATCTATAGCTCCAGATTTTGATCTACCTGCCACCTCAGGAAAAAGTTACGATCTTAAACACTTTGATCAAGCAAAGGCCTTGGTGATTTTCTTTACCTGTAACCACTGTCCCTATGTCATTGGTTCTGATGAGGTTACCCGCAAGACTGCGGAAAAGTTCATTCCTAAGGGAGTTTCTTTTATAGGAATTAATTCTAATAGTGCAAATACCTATCCTGAAGATTCGTTTGAAGAAATGGTGAAACGCATCAACACGCATAAGTTTCCTTGGGTGTACCTGCATGATGAAAGTCAAGAGGTCGCCAAAAAATATGGAGCACTCCGCACACCCCATTTTTATGTTTTTGATTCCCATCGAAAATTGATCTACACTGGACGTGGAGTAGATAATCCACGCGATACCAGCAAAATGACAGGGAATGATTTAGAGCGGGCACTAGATGAATATTTGTCAGGTCGACGTATTTCTGTGCCTGTGACCAATCCATTAGGATGTAACGTTAAATGGGAAGGAAAAGATCGTCACTGGATGCCACCAGAAGCATGTAATCTCGTATAGGATTGTTAGAAAAATGAAAATTTTAGTTGCAGGGTCTTCAGGACTAATTGGAAGTGAACTTGTTATCTTTTTGCGCGCTCAAGGCCATAAGGTCATGCGTCTTTTGCGACAACGTGATCAGTTGCCGGATGATGCTATCGGATGGGATCCGAAGACAGGTTGGTTATCGACAAGCGATTTTGAAGATTTTGATGCCGTCATTAATTTGAGTGGGGAAACGATTGCTAGTGGGCGTTGGAGTGAAGAGCGAAAAAAGCGCATTCACGATAGCCGTACTGCGAGTACACGTTTATTGGCGCTATGTTTGGCGGGATTGCGCAATCCCCCTAAAGTAATGATTAATGCCTCTGCCATGGGATACTATGGAAATTGTGGTTCAGAGATAGTTGACGAAGAACATCGAGCAGGTTCTGGATTTTTGGCCGAAGTGTGCCAAGATTGGGAAGCAGCAACGAAGCCTGCAGTGGACAAAGGTATTCGTGTCGTGATGTTGCGTTTTGGTATTGTCCTAAGTCCAAAAGGCGGAGCACTTGCACAGATGTTACCTGCCTTTAAATTGGGTTTAGGAGGCAAATTAGGAAGTGGCCAGCAGTACATGAGCTGGGTCCTTTTGGAAGATGTTCTCAATGTAATTGCATTTACACTGGATCAGAACGCTATTCAAGGACCAGTGAACGTGGGGACTCCATTTCCTGTAACAAATCAAGAGTTTACACAAACCCTATCCAAGGTGCTAAGAAAGCCTGCTTTTTTAGGTGTGCCGGCGTTTGCGCTACGTCTTATTTTTGGTCAATTTGCTGATGAGGGGCTTCTCAGTAGTACGAGAATGGGGCCGTTGCGTTTGAATCAAGCAAATTTTGAATTTGCGTTTCCTCATTTGGAAGGGGCTCTACGGCATATCCTAAAGGACTAAAAGGAAATGGTTGTCTAAGTGCTAACCCCTGCCTGTGCCTGTGCCCGATTTCCGATCGAAACGATTGTAACAATCTTCGTTTTGTTTTTTACCACAGAGGCACAGAGAAGCACAGAGAGCGAGAGGAGGTTTTGTGGCTTTGAGGCTAATGGTGCGAGGCTTTTTAAAAAAGTTAGAAAAGCATTACATAGAACACATCAAAGCTACGCAACCCCCTCGCTCTCTGTGCTTCTCTGTGCCTCTGTGTCTCTGTGGTAAAAAACAAAACGCAGACTTATGCAAGTGTCTCAATCAGTCCAATTATCGATCGGAAATCGGGCACGGGTACGGAGAGGGTTTACCTATTCGTCGTCTATCGTGAAATGGCTTTTAAATCGATGTAGCCATTGGGGATATCAACTCCAACAAGTTGGACTTTCACGCGATCGCCCACATCCAATCCAAGATAGCCACTGACAACCTTGCCTTCAACTGGGGGCTTGAGTAAACGTACCCACGTACCCTTGTCGCTTGCTCCAGTTATAATCCCATTAAAAAATTCGTTCACGTGCGATGAGAGAAGCATGGCAGCAGCAGATTTAATCAAGCGTCGCTGTACTTTTTCCGCATCATCTTCTTTTTGAGTGCAGTGTAGGGCTAGATGTGAGAGCTCTTTAGCTGTATAGGGAAGAGTCGTGTTTTGCAAGCGAGATAAGAGGATGCGCTGGGTTATTAAGTCGGGAAAGCGGCGATTGGGCGCTGTCGTATGTGAATAGTCTTTTAAGGCTAATCCAAAATGAGGAATGGGTTTTTCGGTTGGCATTTGGAGAACATATTCGCCTTTGCCGATGAGTTTTATGATGGTTAATGAGAGGTCGGAAAAGGTTTCTGGATTTCTGGCGCGCTGTTCGGACAAGAAGGCATCAAGAGCCTTTGAATCTGGTTGTAGAGGTAGGTGGCCACCTAATTCTTTGGCGATCTCAACTATACGATCCCAGCGTTTCGGCGTTTGGACAATGCGACGTAGAATTGGAATATCTTGTTCCTTTAGGAAACGTGTTGTCACTGTATTTGCAGTGATCATGAAGTATTCAATTAGTTCATAAGCGTGATTTTTTTGAACTTCTTTGATTGCAACAATCATGCCATTTTCGATTACTGGTTTTGTTTCAATTTTATCGAATGTCAGCATGCCATGTTGATGTCGGAACGATTTGAGCTGCTGGGCAATTTTGTCCTGTAAACGAATTTGTTCGGCCAAATTTGCAACTGAAGAAAACACAGCTGGAGGATTTGTGTTTGTTTCTAGCCATGCGCCAGTTGCATTGTAGGCAAGTTTAGCATGGTTATGCACCATTGCATGTGAAATAGAATAATCACTGAACATGCCTGTTTGGTCAACTACAAATATAATGACAATAGCGAGACGGTCTTCATTAGGATTTAAAGATGTTAAATTGGTCGATAGCTTTTCTGGCAGCATGGGGAAAATCTGTGCCGGAGTATAGACAGAGGTCGTATTGTGTTCAGCATGCTGATCAATCGCTGATTGTTGTGCGACTGTGGTGGCAACGTCGGCGATTGCGACATAGACACGATTAGTGGTTGCATCGATAGGTTCAGCAAAAGTGATTTGATCTAGGTCCCGGGAATCGTCATTATCTATGGAAACCCACAACTTATCGCGGAGATCGATGACATTTTTGTTAAATGCTGGCTGATCAATAGCTGTTAGCTCTTTTTGAATTTGTGGAGAAAAATCAGGTAAAAAGCCACGAGTTAACATGACATTTTTGGCGATTTCCGCCAAATAACGAGAAGAATTCTGGCTCATTTGTTACCTATAGTTAGAACTAAAAACTTGCTTGAACTTCACCACCGAAGTATCCAGCGGAATCTAACTTAAAGTGACGTTTATGTCGATTATGTCGATCCGAAATTGTGAGTTTAGTGCCCAGCGTATATCCTGCGTGGAGATTAGCATGTAGCCAGGAATTGTAATCGTAATTTACAGCTCCCTCAACGCCTTTAGAACGGTAAGCCCATAATCCTTTGGACAGCGGTTCTGTTTGGCTGACGCGTTGACGGTGATCTAATGCCCTTGCAGCTACAGCCAGAGACCAGCAGCGATTCCACTGATAAACTAAGGACATATTTACAGGATAGACAACGTTTAATTTCCAAGAATCAGTAATTTGCCAGTCAAATCCGATGATCGGATAGACTCGATCGATTTTCATGCCAGTTTGAAAGATAAGACCAGTATGAATGCCGATGTTGGAACAGTAGTCGTAGCGTCCCCATAGAACCCCATCGTAGCTTGTGTATTCGTTAAAATTCAGGTGATCAGGGTCTAAATTGAGGCTTAATTGAGCTCTCCAAAACCAGTTCTGGGCGCGATGTGTAAATAAACCCAGGGAAACGTCAACGGTATGGAATTTGGTTTCGTTAAAGAAAGGGTTTTGGGACCAAGCTAAGCGGGTGTATTCATAACCAACGGAAATGGCTAGAGCTTCTTCGCAAGAGGGATCGTAATAGAATACAGCGCTGCCTTCAATTTCTATATCGCGATATTCCAAGTGTTGATCGTCGAGGTACCATTTTTTGAAGTCGGCTTTGCCAACAGCATCTCCTGTTATATTCACAGAAAAAGGTCTTTGTTCATCAGAATTGCTGAAAGGATGAATGTTTTCAGCTCCAAAGTCGTCAGTGTCGATATCCACTTCCGCATGTAACGAAGTATAGGAAACAAGAAGGGCTCCTAATATTTTACAGATGGCTTTTTTCACAGCTAACTCCGTGTATATTTTTATTAAGCGCGAGTAATAATCGATAAATAGCGCAAATAAAAAATTGTCGTCAATGTTAATGTTAAAAAATATTTTATTCTAAAAGGCTAGGGAAAATGTTTTAGAACAATTAGGGACGATAGAAACTTAAGGAAATTGGAGACAGGGAGAACATCGCTAAAGTTATTAGAGTTTTTTTGTAACCAATTAGCCTTCATATATGACTGAAGATGAATGGGATAAAATTATTTTAACGATTAGTGTTAAATTTATTGAGAAATTTGATTTTGTTGTTATACATTGTTTTCTTTGACAACTATATTGATTATTTTAAATCTAAAACAAAAATTTAATTCAACAATCGGAACTTCTGTGGCAAACTATCGTGTAGCGCGTATCTGCAATCGGACAACGACCTATCTTGACTATCTCCCTAGTTTCAAAAGAAAAACAGAGCGATCTGTTATTGTTTTAATGGCCTTAATTAGTTTAAACTGGAGAAGACCTGTTCAAAAAAAGCAATTGATGGTTAAAAAGATGCCGGTAACAAGCTTGGCACTTTTGTTGATGTTAATTGAACAGAGTAATAATCAGCAGGCAAAGAAAGAAAAATGCGTTGTGGGTCTATTTCAGTAGGATTGGTTACCATTGATCAGGGCTTGGATTATGCTCCTGGATTCAGTACTGTGACCAATATTGTCGTTATCGTTCTTAAGATAATGGCTAAAGTGTGTTGCTGTACCAGACGCTTTATTATGCCTGGGGCATTTCTAGCTTGGGCAGTTCTTTAATGTCTTTTAATCCAAAATGTTTCAGAAAATCTTGAGTAATTCCATACAACGTTGGGCGTCCAGGAGCTTCTAGCTTACCCACAGGCTGGATAAGTTGCCTTTCCAATAAATTTGCCATTGTTCCTGATGAGTCTACACCGCGAATTGCTTCAATCTGAGGACGCGTGATCGGTTGTTTGTAGGCAATAATTGCCAATACTTCTGTAGCAGCGTGTGAGAGCTTTTCTGTGCGTTTGTTGCGTCCGAGCAGTTCGATGTAATCTCCAAATTCTTCGCAGGTGCGCAAGGTATACCCTTGAGCAATTTCTTCGAGTCGAAATGCGCGCTGCTGCGCTTGGTATTCATATTGCAGTTCTTGGAGAATAGACTTAAGAACGCGTGGTGCTAAGGGATAAATGGAGTCCGTGATTTCACGTATTTTTGTAAACGGAAGGGGTTCGCTGCTTGCAAAGAGAAGAGCTTCCACGACACGTTTGAGATGCATACGCGTTGCAACATCCGCTTCACGATATGTGTGAGTCGTGGTTTGTTGCGGTTCGAACGGTGCTGTTTCAATTACTGGTTGAAGCAAGTTGATTTCTTTAGCCATGGTTATACCTGATTACCTTTAACAATGAACACTTCATAGAAGTCGTCTTCACTTTCTTTGATGACTGCAACATCCCCCAACTTCATCAGCTCAAGAATCGCCAAAAAGGTCACAATGAGCTCTTCGCGGCAAGATGCAGCTGAGAAAAGGGTGTAGAAGTTAATGCGTTGTAAATCTTTGATCAACTGACGAATGAGAGCCATTTTGTCGCCAATGATCCATATTTCATCATCAATCACGCCTCGTTTCGATTCCGCCTTTGCGAGTACCTGTTGAAATAGAGTTGCCAAGTCATTCAGGGAGATGTGTTCTATCCCTAGCGGTTTCTGTGGTTCGAATCCACCTTCGATACCGCGTGAAAAGAATCCGCTTTGCTGCTGTTCCCGTTCGGACAATAATTTTCCCGCTTCTTTAAAGCGGCAGTAGTCGATCAATTGGTTAATGATATCAAAGCGAGGATCCAACCCTTCATCTTCAGAAAGAGCCTGACGTTCATGTTTAGGCAATAGATTTCTGCTTTTGAACAATAGGAGTGCGGCTGTCGTCCCAATAAATTCTGCGCCGGCGTCGATATTGAGAACGTTGTAGACCTGTTTTAATTGGACGAGGTACTGATCTGTAATCTTTTTTAGTGAGACTTCGTTGATGTCAATTTCGCTGGTTTGGATGAGGTGCCAGAGGAATTCCAATGGGCCTTCAAAGTTATCCAAAGCAAAAATGAGATCTTCTCGTGTTTTCATGGGTGCAAGCATAGCAAAACGGGAATTTCCGGGGTAAATCAAATTCGTTTGTAACGTTGTAAAGCAGTTGAAGTAAAAAGATTTTATTTTTTACCACAGAGACACAGAGACACAGAGGAGCACAGAGAGCGAGAAGCATTTGTTTTTTTTAACAAATAATTCTCTTTTTGGTTTGCTCTCTGTGCTCCTCTGTGTCTCTGTGTCTCGGTGGTAAAAATAAAACGAAAACTTGTGTAATGACCTCACACTTTGCGTTTAATAAAAAGTTACGATAAAATCTTCCTGATTCTCAGAAGAGTAAATTTATATGAAAACAAAGAAAATATTGATTGTAGGTGGCGCTGGTTTTATTGGATCGCATGTAACGCAGATGTTGCAGCAATCCGGCTATGAAACAGTTGTACTGGATAACCTCAGTCGTGGAAGCCGCAAAGCAGTGCAACAAGGTACATTTATTGAAGGTTGCATTTCAGACAGAAAACTGCTGGATCATCTTTTTTCCTCACATCACACCGATGCCGTTATGCACTTTGCTGCCCTCACAGATGTGGGTGAATCTGTACGCGATCCCTTAAAATATTTCATTCATAACGTCTCTTATACCTTAAATCTCTTAGAAGCGATGAAGGCACATCACATAAAAACGTTTATTTTTTCTTCGTCTGCAGCAATTTTTGGTGTGCCAAAACAGACACAGGTAGCTGAAGATCATAGCTGTGATCCCATTAATCCTTATGGACATTCAAAGTTAATGGTTGAGCAAATCTTGCGCGATGCGGATGCAGCATATGATCTGCGATTTTGCTGTTTGCGCTACTTTAATGCCGCTGGCGGAGATCCTAGAGGGCTAATTAAATATAAAGTACGCCCGGAAACAAACATCATCCCCATCATATTGGGACAGTTGCAACAAGCAGCAGGTAATGTAAAAATAAATGGAACCGATTACCCCACTTCTGATGGGACATGTGTGCGCGACTACATCCATATCGAAGATTTGGGGCGAGCACATATTGTGGCATTAGAGCAATTGTTTGCAGGCGCATCTTCAAACTGCTATAATCTTGGCAACGGAAATGGCTTTAGCGTGCGCCAGGTTGTTGCTGCTGTAGAAGCGGTAACTGGCAGAAAATTACACGTTACAGAAGGTCCTAGAAGACCAGGGGATCCGGCGATTTTAGTGGCGGATGCTCAAAGGGCGCATCGAGAGCTACATTGGAAGCCGCAGTATCCACACCTTGAAACAATGATCGAACACGCATGGCGTGCTCGAATTACTTAGACGGAGCATTACGCTTACATGAAAGAATACCAAGTACTGGCCCGAAAATACCGTCCTCAATCGTTCCGAGAAGTTGTCGGACAAGAAGCTATCGTCACAACTTTAAAAAATGCCATTCGACGCGGTATCCTGGCGCATGCTTATCTGTTTTGTGGCTCACGTGGAACGGGCAAAACGACTCTAGCACGCGTTTTTGCGAAAGCGCTTAACTGTCTACAGCCTTCAGCAGACTACGAACCATGCAACACATGCGCATCATGCCGAGAAATCACTAGCGGCCATTCATTAGATGTTTTGGAAATCGATGGAGCATCACACCGCGGAATCGACGATGTGCGCCAAATCAATGAAACTGTCGGCTATGCAACAGCATCGGATAAGTATAAGATCTATATCATCGATGAAGTCCATATGCTTACTAAAGAGGCATTTAACGCACTGCTAAAGACTTTGGAAGAGCCACCCCCACGCGTGAAATTCTTTTTTGCCACAACAGAGCCTCACAAAGTGCTTCCAACCATTCTTAGCCGCTGCCAACGCTTTAACCTCAATCGCATTCCTCAACACGATATTATCAAGAAGCTAGGGCAGATAGCTAAAGACCTCAATGTCTCCATCGAAGAAGAGGCACTGCGCATGCTGGCAAATCGCGCTGAAGGTGGTTTGCGCGATGCAGAATCTCTGTTAGATCAAATTATTACCTTCCATGAAGGGGCAATCACTGCTGCAGCTGTTGCTTCCATCTTAGGAATGGTGTCAAACGATAGCTTTTTTGCTTTGGATCAGGCCGGAGTCGATGGAAACCTATCCATCGCATTTGAAATCGCACACGACGTGTTTGCTCAAGGAAAAGATGTTGGACACTTCATTGAATGCCTCACAGAGCATTTTAGAACGTTACTTGTCATACAAATGGCAGGCAAAGATGCTTCTTGGCTCACCCTTTCTGAATCGGATCGCGATAAATATGAGGTCTCTTCTCGCCTCTACAGCCAAGAACAATGCCTAACAATTTTAGATTTCCTCATCGAAGCTCAAACAAACAATCGCTCCGCTTCAACAAGCAGAATCAGCCTGGAAGCTATCCTGCTGCGCATCTTACGCAGCCACCAACGCATCCCTGTCGATGTTCTCGTACGCCGCCTCGCAGATCTTGAATCCACATTAAAAACGACCACACCTATCGCAACTCCTGCTCCTGTCGAAAAACCGGCTCCTGCTGAAATATCTCCTCCTAAACCCATTTCTGCAGTTCCAAAAGCACCACCAAAATCTTCCATCACAGAAGACCCCACACCGGCTAAAGCAGACCTGCCTAAACCTAAAAAAGCCACGCCTCCACCTATAGAAGAGAAAAATTCCGCACCGATAGAACTAGGCTCACGTCCTACAGAAGAGGCTAAAGCCTCTTCCATGAATCAACAAAGTCGCTACGACACTGTGATGCAGTTCGCTGCAGTCGAACTAGAAGGCACTATTCAGAAAAATCCACTCAAAAGCTAACAGGAGACAAAACATATGGGCTCAGGATTCGCCAAAAAGAAAAAACAAGCCAAATCAATGCAAGAACACATCAGCCAAATGCAAAACAACCTCCAACATGCCGAAGTAACAGGCACGGCTGGCAACGGCCTAGTCTCCATCACACTCTCCGGCAACAACGAACTGAAACAAATCAAAATTAAACCCGATTGCGTCGACCCCGAAGACGTCGAAGGTCTCCAAGATCTCATCAAAGCCGCCTACCAAGACGCCCTCAAACAACTCAACGACCAAGTCTCCAAACAAATGCCCCGCGGGTTATTCTAAGACAAGGGGGCTTTGCCCCCTTGACCCCCATTAAGGGAACTTCGTCCCTTAAAACCCTACCAAAGGGCTTGCGCCCTCTGGACTCCCATTATAGTGTGGTATTCGGTATTCGTTGCTTGTAAGTAAATGTCGATAGGCTTTTTTTCTGATGTTCTTTTAGAAAGGCTAAAGCCTTTCTAAAAGAACATCATGGAAAAGCATATGGATATTTTCTGCAAGTTACAAAATATCAACTATAGTGGGGTTCAGTGAGCCACAATTCTTAGGTGGTTCTAATGGAAAAAGACTCTTAAGGATGGTTAAGGAGGGAATACCCTTTTCTAAGAGTTACGCAGGACTATTTAATTGGACAGTTGGACATGGACTGACTGGACTGATTGAGACAATTGCATAAGTCAAACGAGTCATAGAAAAGCATAGAGGCGAATGTGCTATTTGGAGTGCGGGACCTTGGTCCCGCTTTCACAGGGGTCGGCTTGCCGACCCCATCTACGATGGCTTGTTGATAATTTGCCAATACATTTCTAGAAAAACATCGGCAAGCCGATGTTTGTGAAAGCGGGACCAAGGTCCCGCACTCCATACAGCACATTCGTCGTCTGTGTTTTTCTATGCCTCGGACTTATGCAATTGTCTCAATCAGTCCAAACAGTTCATTTAGGGACGTTAGATACAAACGAAGTCTAATGTCACTAAAGTCGCTTAAGTCCCTGCTGTCCCTACAGTGGAGGGGTGGGTGCTCCAATTTACCGACATAGGTAACACTTCATGGCTTTGAGTCGCTCTAAAGAGCTCTTTTTGCTTTCCTGTATACCCACAGTTCCCTTCGGTCACTGTGGGAAAGATCGTATCTCAGAACTGAGCCCTTTAGGGCGACTCAAATGGACAGATAGCAAAAGCATAAACTATAAAGCGGGAACTGGGTCCCGCTTTCCGAAATTTACTTTTGGGCTTCTTTAATTTAATAGGTAGCCTGGTTGTTTGCGCAGACGTTCAGTAGCATAGTCAATATTAACAGCATATGTTGGTTGACGCTCGTTGGTTATTACAACGTTATTTCTTTCTAGTGTATACATGTCAAATCTATTGTCGGTGTTGAATATTCCCCAACCACTCCATCCATAACGTTTCATTACTTCGAAGCGATGGTTGTCGCGTCTTACATCCTCTTGACGGTAGGTCCCCTTCTGTTGCATATAGGTATGAGGCAAAAATGCTATTTGTGTCTGATGAGGCGATGAAGACATTATCACATTGAGTAGGGAATTTACTGCAGTCGCTTCTTCAACATAGATTGAAGTATCTAGCCTTTCTGCTCCATGTTGTGGATTTGATCGACCATTTATTTGGATGTCCAAATATGTATCTATTTGTAGATTAGAATCTTTGTCTCTGAAAATTTTAAGGATTGCTTCTGTCGGCACTTTGTTTCTAACGAGAGTCACTTTGAAATCGATGGAAGTACAGCTTTGCAATTCCTTAACTGCCATGTTGTGGTAACGGAAAGCAACATGAACGATGGTGCCGTTTTTGGTATTGTAAGAGGGCAAAGAAATGAAATGATCTTTGTATCGCCTGTTATGAGCGGTTAAAAGCTGATTAAAAGCACTGTAGGTAGCCTCTTTAGGTTGAAACCCATGTAATAATGTGGCTGCTAGTGCTTTTGATGAAGCCTTGTACAGATGCGTGTCAGAATAGGCACCAAAAATTCTTCTCAACAGTTGATGTACTCGATTAAGTTGTACGCCTTCAACAGCGTTGTTTTTTTGATTGTAAACGTAATATGTCTTAACTCCACCAAAAATGCGACTAATGCACATATGTATCCTTCTTATGTGTTTGATAATAAAAGAATTGAATTTAATTTGTTAAGTAATAAACGTCAACCAATTTTAGGGACCGAAGGGACGTTAGCGACAAGGCCCTCGAAGTGTTGCTTAGGTTCGAATGGGCTGAGATCTCATAGTAAAAGTCGCTAACATTTCTTTTGTAATCGATATAAAAACCAGACGGGGACGCCCTGGTTACCATCAGGCCTTCGGCCTGGTCTACCAAGAACTGTTTTAGGAAAAGGGGTTACGTCACTTACTTACAAAGGTTGTGACTCTAGAACCTTGTTTAAGTGAAATTTCGGAAAGCTGTGTTTGCGTAACAACTTTATTCATTTAGGTGACGTAGTCGCCTAAATGGTTATAGTTTGCTACGAAGACATCAGAACTTCGCAAACTCCACTAAAAAGGGTGTCAAGAGGGCCCACGGCCCTTTTGTGGGGTAAAGGGGTGAAACCCCTTTTCGCTAAAAACAGTTGTTGGGTAAGGGGAGTTGGCAGGTTTCGTCGAGGAGGGATTCGATTTCGGAGGCGGTGGACATGTTGAGGGCTTTTTCGGCTAGGTAGTTGGCTTCGACTATGCTGGTGTTACGGATAGCTTGTTTGATGGTGGGGATGTAGCGGGTGGCGACGGAGAGTTCTTGGATGCCGAGGCCGAGGAGGAGGGCGGTGAAGCGGGGGTCTGCTGCTACTTCGCCGCATACGGAGACGGGGATACCTTGTTGGCTGGCTTCGTGGACCACTAGTTTGATCAGTCTGATCATGCTGGGGTGAGTGGGGCGGTAGAGGGCGCTCATGGTGTGGTTACCGCGGTCGACAGCGAGGGCGTATTGGACTAGGTCGTTGGTGCCGATGGAGAGGAAGTCGCATTCTTTGGCTAGGAGGTCGGCGATGATTGCTGCTGAGGGTACTTCGATCATGCAGCCTACGCGTAATTTGCCGAAGGTCACGTTGCGGCGTTGTAGTTCTTTTTGGCTTTCGACGATTAGTTGTTTTGCTTCGATCAGTTCGGAGAGAGTTGAGACCATGGGGAACATCATGCTGACGTTGCCGTGGACGCTGGCGCGAAGGATTGCGCGGATTTGGGTTTTAAAGATTTCGGGTTCGCGTAGGAGAAGCCTGATTGCGCGGCAGCCTAGGAAGGGGGTGCCTTCTTCGACGATTGGTTGTGCGGGTGAGTGCTTATCGCCTCCGATGTCGAAGGTGCGGATGACGATAGGGAGCCCTTGCATTTTTTTGACTAGGTCGCAGTAAATATGGCTCTGTTCATCTTCGGAGGGCATATTTTCTTTTGCGAGAAGAATATATTCCGAGCGAAACAGACCGACACCGTGGCCGCCGTGTTGGTGGAGCATATCGAGTTCGTTGGCCATCTCGACGTTGGCGGAGAGGCGGATGGCGTGACCGTCGTAGGTTTCGGTTTTGAGGGCGCCGATGTGTTGTAGTTTGCTGAGGTTGGTTTCTAGTTGGGTGCGAACGATTTGGTATTTGGCTAGAGTTTGTTCTGTGGGGCTGAGAATGATCTCTCCTGTGCGCCCGTCGACGATGACCACTTCATGTTTGTTGGATTCGATCTTACTGAGGTCGATGCTAGAGACATAGGGAGTGCCTCGGGCTCTGGCCACGATGGCTGCGTGGGAAGTGGTTCCTTCAAATTCAGTGACAAACGCGTTGGCGCTGGACATATGAGCTTCAGCTGTATCTGAGGGAGTCAGTTCGCGTGAAAATACCACAGAATTGGGAGGCAAGTTGGCAAGGGAAACGCGTACGCTCGTGCGCAGGTGACTGAGAATACGTCGAGAGATGTCTTCAACGTCTTTGAAGCGTTCGCGAAAGAAGGGATCGGCAAGCGCATGAAATTTTTTCTGATACTGTAAGACAATTGTGTGAAGGATATTTTCAGCGTTTTTGCATTTTGTACGGATGCCTTCCTCTATTTCTGAAGTGAAGAGGCTTTCGCGTGTCATTTGCAGTTGTGCTTCGAGGATAGAAGCGCCTTCGTGCATGTGAGCTTGTTCGAGTTGATGTTGGAGGCGTTGGATCTCTTCTCGGCTTTTGGCAAGGGCATCGGAGTAGCGTGTTATCTCTGCTCCGACGTGATCCATCATGACAGGAAATTCGGTAGGAGTGGCTTCGTCGACAAAGGAGAAGAAAAAAGGTTTGCCGATAGCCACGCCGCGGCAAATTGGGATACCCTTTAAAATGATTTCTGGATTACTCACTCTACTCCCCAAATTGGCTGTCAAAGGCAGCGACCAAACTTGTCATTGTCATATCGGCGTCTTCGCCTTCTACTGTAATTGTGATATTCGAATTTTTGCTTGCTGCTAACATGAGAATGCTGAGGATGCTTTTGGCGTTGATCGTTTCTTGCTTGTAGGTAAACAGCACATTGCTTTTGCTGTGTTGCAGCATTTTGACAATCGCTGTAGCCGGACGCGTGTGGAGGCCCATGCGATTTTTAACTTTGACTTTGTTCACGATTCGCATGAGCGATTCCTTTTCTCTTAGTTTTAGTCGTGATCATTTCAAGTAGTTTATTATTAAATTCTTTGGCTGAATTGTATCCCATGCCCTTCAGGCGATGGTTTAGAGCTATTGTTTCCAGTAGTAGCACCACATCACGACCAGGTTTTACAGGTAGTACATGGTAGGGAACCATGACGCCGAGGATATCGCAGGACTTCTCTTCCATTCCAAAACGGTCGTAGAAGTGGTTGTCGTCCCACACTTCTAGTTCGACTACTAAGTCGATATTTTTGCTTTCACGCACGCAGACAGCACCGTATAGGTTGGCGACGTTGATGATGCCGATGCCGCGAATTTCCATGTGGTAGCGCGTTAACTCGGCTCCGTAGCCCTCTACATAGCTGCTTTCGCGTTTTTTGACTCTTACCGTGTCGTCGGAAATGAGACGATGCCCGCGTTCAATTAGTCCTAGAGCCGCTTCGCTTTTTCCCACTGAAGAGTTGCCTTTGATGAGGACTCCGACTCCGTAGACCTCAACCAATGTGCCATGGTAGGTTGTGCTCTTTGTAAATTGTTCAGAAAGGAGCATTGAGAGTTGGCTGAGGAGATCTATGGTGGGCAAACTTCCACGAAAAAGGGGAATCGATTGTTTTTGGCAGATTGAGAGAAGTTCTTTAGGTGGTTTGTAGCGGCGTGCAACCATTACGGCTGGGGTGTCTGCTGAGACGATCGCTTCGAGGCGTGAGATGCGTGTGGGGTGATCGAGATCGCGAAGATATTCAATTTCGACTCTTCCGAAGATGAGAATGCGTTTTTTCACATGATTTTTTAGATAGCCTGCAAGGCTTAATCCGGGGCGATGAACTTCGGGGATGCGGATGGGACGTTTGATTCCCCCTTCACCTGCAACAAGTTCCAGGCCGAGGCGTTTTCCATGTTGCTGATAGAGGTCGCGGACTAAGTACATAATTGCTGTTAATCAATCCTTTCCATGTAAAACATTAGCCAATCTAAAAATGTTGAGAAGGCCATACTCTCTGCTGAAGGATCGCTGCTTTCGACATCAAAAATTGTCTTCGTCGAGTCTGAGTAATAGACATTTCCCATTTCCTGTTCCGGATACCACTCTGCCCAGAAACACTGGTAAAAAGGCATTCCAAATGATTCGTAGAAGGGGATAAGAGCTTTAGGATTAACAGGTTTACCTCGGCTGGTTGAAATCGATCCTTCTTGCTCTAGAAGAGTCTGAAATGTGGCGTATTTCTCCGGCATATCTTGTGACCGAATGAGACCGGTACAATCAGTTGTTTTCCAAAAGCCATTGTGTACCCGTAAAAAGGCATAATAGTCGTTTGGAAGGATGTTTGGGGCGAAGCTTTTTTGGAGATCGCTGATTTCTTGTTCTGTGGCGGGAAGAGCTCCGCGGAAAAATCCTGAGTCATTTTTTAGACTATAGACCAAGCTTGCTTCGTAGGGGTCATCGTAGGTACGCTGTGTGATGAAGACTCCGACGTCATTTAAGGAATCGAAGAAACGTTGAAGAAAAGGGGCTAATAGTGGGTGGAAAGGGAGTTTTGAGAGCCAGAAGTCACCGATGAATTCAATTCTGTCTTTTGCAGGAAGATGTGCTAACTCAAACCAACCCTTGGACATTTGAGGAATTAGGCGGGTCACAGACTCCCAAGAAAGATCAGAGTCGCCATCGTGTAGGGCAATGACTTTGTGGAATTGACCCTTGGGGGAATCATCTCGGAATTGTGAAAAGTAGCCTTTTATATGATGATCCATAAATCCCTCTACTCTTCTTATCTATCAAATTTTAGATTTTCTGCAAGAACATGTTTACAAATGCTTGAAAAACTTTCCTTGCCCGTGCCCTTGCCGTTTCCGTGCCCGTGCCCGTGAGCGTCCCGTGCCCGATTTGCTAAAGAACTACATAAAATTATAGTATTTTTACGGTTTACGTCATTTTTTTAGCGAATCGGGCACGGGCACGCTCACGGGCACGGGCACGGAAAAGGACAATGGGACTTATGCAATCGTCTTATGAACATGTATGACTTTTTATCTGTTTTTTTCTAAGATGTGTGCTAATGAAAACTTTATTATTAAATTTTTGGCATAAAAATCCCGCATTCCTCTACGGATTGGCGGCATTGATTGGGGCTAGTGGAGCTCTCTACTCACTTCATATCCTTATTCTTCCTTTTGCAATTTTATGCCTCTCTCTCATTTTTAACTGGAGGCGTCTTTTTCTGATGTGTGCTGTCGCATCAGGGACTTTTGTATATACGGGCACTCTATACCAAAACCCGGCGCTTCCTGAAGAGGGAGTTGTGGGGATTGCAGACGTTTCGTTTTCCTCTATTTCCGAGTCATCGACGCATTTTGGGAAGCGATGGATGTATAAAGGGATTATCTTGCAATTTGATGGAGAAGATCATCATTATCAACGGTTGCCTATTACACTCACGCTGCCTGTAAAAAAGGAGGTGCAGCGTCCAGAGGCGAATCATTCCTATCGCATCAAGGGACGCCTAAAAAGTCGGGGCAGCGGACGATATTTATTCATCCCATCTAAAGGAGAGCCCTGGTTTCCTTTGGTAGGCACTTGGAGTGCTGCTGAGGGGCGCTTTCAGGCAAAACAAACAATTGCACATTACATTCAGCGCCACATTGCGGATCGACGTGTGGCGACGTTTTTAGCTGGAGTGACAACAGGGGATTTTGATGATAAGCTAATGACAGTGGAGTTTGGACGTTTTGGCTTACAGCACATCATGGCAATTTCTGGATTTCATTTTGCTATTACAGCTTCGGTATTTGGATTTTTTCTGCGCTTTTTATTAGGGAGGCAAGCGGCAACGATCTGTTTGATTTTCCTGTTGACGTTGTACTGTTTATTTCTGGGAGGAAGTGCCTCTGTCGTACGTGCGTGGATGATGGTATTAATTATTTTGTGCGGTCTTGCGTTGAGGCGATCTGGCGGATCAGGAATCAATGCCCTTGGACTGGCGCTGTTTATCTTGGTTTTATGGGATCCGATCAATGTGACTGGGTTAGGCTTTCAGTTTAGTTTTGTAACTACTGCGGCTATTTTGCTGCTATTCGAAACCTTGGATCACTGTTTAGGAGATGTGTTTACTCAGCGCTACCTCTTTGAAACCGTTCGCATGGACAAGTGGAATCAGCATGCGTACTGCATTTTAACTGGCTTTCGTCAGGCACTAGCCTTGACACTAGCGGTTAATGTCGTTGCCTTACCCATGACCCTGTTCTACTTTCAGAAGTTCCCCTTGTTGAGTCTGCTGTATAATTTGTTCTTTCCCTTCCTAGTAAGTATTTCCATGTTGCTGCTGATTATCGGACTCATGTTGTTTATGATTCCGGGTATATCAGCCATCGTTCATCTAATCAATACCCATTACACCCATTTTGTGTTGAGCTTTACTCAGAGCATGCCTCCACAGGTAGATATCGTGTGGTACGTGCCTGAATTCTCTGCTGTTTGGGTGATTGGATACTTGTCTCTTTTGCTTGTTTTAGGGATTCTTTTAAAAGAATGTCTATCAAATAATAATATTAAAATCAAATTGTTTATTTTTAGTTAATTATTGTTTGTTGTTGACAAAGCTACCCAATACTAGTCAAAATTAATATAGAGGTTTCTATAAACGGAAAAAAACATTTCGTTTGGAGGTTTCTATGGGTACTCCTGTTGATCGAGGTTCATCTGACGCAATGCTGGCACTGGATAAATTTCAGTACTATAAGGGGCGCAATGATTCTAATAGATATGTTGTTTTGCGAGAAACGGTTTCAAAGAATCAATCACGCGACAGAGAAGGCACATTAGAGGTTCATTCCTACAAATATGAAACGCAAGCGAAAATTGTTGCTGGCTGGCATAAATTATTTGGATCCTCCACGAAGGTGTTTGAGGGTGAAGATGCGTTAAATCGCTTAGCTCAAAAAGCTTACAAGAGCATTAGTGAGCGCGAGCCACTTCTACTTATTGGTACTAACCAAAGTACTACAGAATTGAGGACCTTACGCGAAGCTGTTTCTTCTTTGCGAGAACTGGTTCCAGACCGATTTACTGATCGTAAAGATTTGGAAAAAATGATCCAGGAGTTAGATGCAAAAATTGATTTGGATAAAGAGTGGACAACAGTTCGCACGAAATATGTCAATCTCTTGGAAAAGGAAAGTACTCCTCCTGGAGAGTTATTAGAAGGTGCTACTGCGGTCCTTAAATTTGTCAAAAAACATGAAAACAAGATGACAGCAGGTCAAGCCGATAAATTCCGACAAATGGCCGATGAATCTGTTGTTAGCGCGATAGAAAGACTAAATAAGCAAGCTGAAGAAGGCACCCCTAAACAACAAGTTGTAAAAGGGGTGGAGATGCATGCCTATGTCAAAAATGCAAAAGAGTTCCTAGCTCAAAAAACGTTTGACAAACTTCAAGTAGATGCTGTCGCGCTTGTGCAGTCAAATGTTGATCAAATGCATGCACAGTTAGTGGAAGCAAGAAAAGAAGTCGCAGGTCCTAATTTGAAACGCGATCTTTTCCGCAAAGCACTTGTGGATTACGACGCAGTAAAAGTCGCTGATGGTATTGCTGATCTTTCAAAACTGGAAGGTCAAATGCGTTCATTGCAAAAAGAGGTTTTGAACAATGCTACAAAGACTTTAACGTCTGTGCAGGCAAAACTAACGACAGACTTAGGAACAGTACAAGCAAAAGAAATTGCTGATGAGCAGCGCATGAGTGAAACAGAAAAACTTGCACTTGAGTATGCGACAACTTCTGGGGCACTGTTTGATTCTCTTAAAAAAGTAGTAAGCGATTCTACTATTGCAGGCGAACCGAGTGTAAAAGGGATTAAAGGCTCTTTAGATGCAGTGAAGGGGTTGTTGCAAAGTCCTCTCGGACATGAGACCGCTGTAGCTCCTAAAGACAAACGTGAAGCAGAAAAAGCAGATCAATCTGCTGAGAAAAGGGATTTAAATAAGCATGAACTCCTCTCTAAAGTAGCACTATTACATAAAGAGGCTTCTGGTCATTTACGAGAAGTAGCACATCCTTCTGTTCGTGTTTTGGAGGTCATGCAGCTTCGATCCAATCCGGAAGAAAATTTCAAGACTCTACAAGCTAAAGCAGCTATGGTCCCTGGTTTTAACAAAATTCTAACTGGATCAGAAAGAGGATCGTGGCGCCATGCAATTGCAGAGGTTTTGGGTAAATTTAAGAATCCAGAAGACGAGGATTATCAAGCCTTCATGAAAATGGTGAACAATCCTTCATCAAAACTGGTCGACATTATAGATGGTTTAGAAAGGTTTTGGAGAGATGCGAATGTATCGAATAAGGATATTCAAAAATATGGAAATGCTATTATGCAACGCGTGATAGACAATGCACCAAGGGAGATTCGTCTGTTCCTTGAAGGCATGCGTAAATCGACTTCAGAACAATTACAAAAAGAGGTTGAGGATGAAGCATTAATCTCTCAAATGCAATTGCGTTCTTTGGTCGAAAAAACAAGGGCTATGGCGCGACCTGTTAATGAACAGGAGCAAACAGTGCTGAAGGGGCAAGTAGCCGAATATCAACGTCTTAATATGACATATGAAGCAGCGCAAAAGGGTGACACGGCTCTCTTATTTGACGAGATCGTCAAAGATCCTATCTTAGCTGCAAGAGGTTTTAAGCGAAAAGCTCAAGAGACCGAAGAGCAGTTTTTAAGTCGTTTAAGTGGAGAAATTGGAAAATCTATCACAGTTGACAATTTGGTAAAAGGTGAAGTGGAGAGAGTTACGAAGGATTTGAAGGCTGCTCAAAAGATGAGTGATAAAATTCTAGGAAAGGAGCCTGTGATCCCTCAGTTAGAAGAAACAAAAGCACGTTGGAAAGAGATGTATGATATCAATTTGAAGAAACTACGTGTTAAGGTGGCTGTTGCTAGAGAAAGAGTGCATGAGAAATCCAATCAAGCTTGGAAAGAGTTGCACAAAACTTTGGGCGGATTACAGCAGGCATTTCAGCAGGCAACTGTATTGCCCGAGAAACGTACACAATCGGAATCGTTAGTCACGGAAGTAACCAATTTAAGACAGCAAAAAGTCACACTAAATAAGGAAAGAGAGACTGTCGAAGCCCACCAAACGACGGTCGAGGCGTGGAAAAAAGAGAAAGGGGAGCAGATGTTTACAGTTGAAGAGGCTGATACCTTGAATCGGATGTTGGATCAACACAAGGTATAATGTATTATAGTCCAAAATGGGCGGTTGGACATGGACTATTGAAACGTCCTTTTTCGTGCCCGTGCCGACTTGTAAAGAGTCCGATGGCCTGGTTTCTTTTAAAATATCAAATTTATAAGCTTATCAAATTGTCAATTCCATTCCATCCCTCTGTTTATATCATTTTTCTACTAACTGATTAATTAAACAAAAACTAAACAAAAGTATTTACATACAATTTAAATTTTAGTATAATTATACTTTAGTTTTTATTATATACTTGTTTTTATTTATTAGTGAGGGTTAAATATGTCGATTGTTAGCAGAAGAAGTTTACCAGTACAAGTGGATAACATCCCAGAGAGACGTCTTACTAATGGCGATAAGGCCAATGCTTATGCCGAATCGGTAACTAAATCACAGGCGCAGTATCAAAAAAAATACGTCATTGTCGTTTCATCTCAATTGGGACTAATTCCAGACACTCTGCTTGCGACAGATTGGTTTATTTTTGCGATTGCTTATTATTTAAAAGCGTTAGTTCAACATGGATTGACTCCAACCAAATGGGGAGATGCAGCTGTTAATGAATGGGTCAGTGATCAACGCACCAAAATTAAAAACCTTGTTTCCACAATGATTAGGATTGATCCTGAAGCGTTTACTCATGTGAGCGAAGCAAATGTAAAAAAAGCACGAGAGGCAAGGCCCATTTTACAAACATTACGTACGACGATGGAACAGATAGATTATGTTGCACGTGAACGTGGTTTAGATATTCGACAGAATACTAGTGTATTTGGTCTCATTGCAGGTCAACAGGCACAGATACAGATCTTACAAACACAATATGATGAATATAGTGCGACCGTGAGTGCAATAAGGGGCCCTTCAGATCCTGTGGGGAGGTTAGTTAAGTGTCAAGCCGCATATAAAAGGTTGAGTGGCAATGGTTCATTAATTGCTCGGCAAACTCGTCAAGAATGGGAAGGGCAGTTAAATACAACGCTTTCCATGACTCTTAAGCAATTTCAAATTAGTTTGAAAGGCGCTTATGCTTCTTACATAGTACGTTATGAGAAGATAAAAACGGACATGGCTCAAGAACAGCCAGGTAGTGACGCATTTAAAATACTTCAAGTGCAAAAACACAATCTTGCGAGTAAGGTCAAACAGGCGCATGAAGCTTTTTACGTTCAGCTACGTGAAGAAGGGTTTATAAATCAATATTCGTATAACGATGGAGAAAAGCTATATGACTTTTCTCGTGAGTACCAAGCTATCGGAGAAAAATTAGAAACTGTGACGACCCGCATTGATGCACACGTACAAAAAGAGAGAATCGCTGATCGCACAAAACAAGTGACTGGTTTACTAGAACAGCTGAAGGCAAAAGAAGCCTCGCTGCAGGAAAGTCAACAATTTTTTGAGGTTAAGAAGCGCGAAGTGGAAGTGATGTTGGAAGAAGATGAACACGTGCAGGAAAAAGCAAAAGCGTTCCGTGCAGATATTGAGACTCTTGCAAAGAACCTGAACTATCCTTACGAACCTGAAATGCCGTTTGCAGAGCTTGTCACCTATTTGGATGGGCTACAAAAGCGCATTGAAGCATACGTAGAAGCAAGTCAAGCAAGAGCTCAGAAAGTGCAAGCGGGAATTGATGCTCAGGTGCAGAAGATGAAGGGTGAAGTGATGCAATTCCAACAAAGCGTTGGAAATAAACAGGCTATCATCGAACAGGAAAGAGATGCGTGGGTTCGTGGAATGGCTGCAGCCTATACTGTTAAGCGCGCCTCTATCGAACAAAAAATCTTGAGCAAGCCAGAAGCTAAAGAAATGGCGGCTCTAAACAAACAATTAGAGCAGCTGAAAGCGCGAGAAGCAATTTATGCTAAGGCAGCGGGCTTTAAGCAGGCTGGAAAACTGATCAACGACTGTTTGGAAAAGGATTTCACAGAGCTATTAGCAGGAACTTATGCTACAGAGTGCTTTGAAGCATTTGTAAAAGCTGTTGGAGAGGCTTTGCCTGTAGAATTGAGAGGTAGCTATACCAAACAGATTGATGCTCATCGAAAGGAAATGGCAGCCGTTCTGCAGGAACAGGAAAAAGCGAAGAGCGCGTCAGCAAAATCTTCAATCCTCCAATCGATGAAGGATGATGTGGCTGAAGTGGCAGGAGTTTTTGCTAGTGGATGGTCGACACTTGCTAGTTGGGGCGCTCAAGCGCTTCCTACCAGTGTAAAAGCAAGCATTCAGGCTGACTTAGAAGATGTGCGCGACAGTATTGCCTCAGCAGTAAGACGTTCTTCTGCGGAAGAAATAGCTCAAAACAGACTTTTTGCTAACATGTGGAATGCTAGAGCAGGACATGAGCAAAGGTTGGTTGATTCTGTTAGCAAATTAGATGATGTAACAAAGCAAGTTTCAGCTTATGAAAAATCAGAAGCGCAGAAAGCAGTGACATCTTCGGAGAATCACGCAGCAAAGTTAAAGCGTTATCAAGATAAGATTGCAGCTGCGAAACAAAGATTTTCGCCTCTGCAAGCTGATTTAGAGCGTGTTAAAATTATACAACCACTTCATGTAGAAGCGTTTTATGCACACAAGCAGCTTGAGGTTTTTGTGGATGGTTGCATTAATAAAGTTGCGGCATTTCAAAAGACTGTAAGCACCCAGATTACAGCCAATATCCAGGATGTGGAATTTGATCTGTCGATAAAAAAAGTCGAGAGTCAACTACAGGAATTTGAAAAGTTGTTGCAAAGTAAAAACATGTAAAAAGAGCGTGTTAATTTTGACAGGATAGCAGGATCGCCGAATGTCCTATCCGTGCCCGTGCCCGTGCCCGATGCCTAAAATTTTAAAATGAGAGATTAGCAAAGGATTAAGGAACAATTCTTGTGTCCGTTGCTTTTTAGCGAACCGGGCGCGGGCACGCTCACGGGCACGGGCACGGGTAGGACCTTCGCTGTGAGATTCTGGCCTCACATCTATCTTGATTACTTAGAGCTGTTATTCGAATTCGAAATTTTGTATTCTTGATCTCAAAAAAAACAGGAGCAGCGGTTAATGATTAGAGGGCTTACTTACGAAATTGTCTTGTGGTTGTTTGCACTAGCAGCGATTCCAAAAATGCTCTACCAGCGTATCGTACACGGTAAATATCGCAATTGCTTCTCTAAGCGAATGGGATTTGCATTTCCAAATATTGCTAAGGAAGATCGTGAGCTCATCTGGGTACATGCCGTTTCTGTTGGAGAGACTAAAGCTGTCGCAGCTTTGGCAAAAAAATTAAAAGAAAGTCACAAAAATTCGCTATTGTTGGTTTCTTCAACCACTGACACCGGTCATGCAGAAGCGATGCGCAGCATGCCATTTGCCGATTACCACGTCTACCTTCCACTTGATCTATATGTATTGATGAATTCCATCATACGTCGCGTCAAGCCCTCCATTGTCGTGCTGTCTGAATCCGATTACTGGTATAACTTTATGCGCCTTAGCAAGGCACACGGAGCTTCCATATTCGTTGTGAACGGCAAGATATCGGAACGGTCGACAAAACGTTTTCAGATGGTTCCAGGATTTTGCAAGGAGCTGTTTTCTTTTGTGGATTTTTTCTCCATTCAAAATCAGATTTACGCCGACCGTTTTGCCTCCTTGAGTGTACCAAAAGAGAAAATGGTGATTACAGGCAATATGAAATTTGATGAGAGTTATCCAAAGTTGACTCAAGAAGAACTCATTTCCTGGCGTGATCAATTAGGTATTAAGCAAACCGACAAAGTGTTGGTGGTGGGCTCTACGCATTCTCCAGAAGAAAAATTGGTCTTAGAGGCTTTGATTGAAGTGTGGAAGGAGATTCCAAATTTAAAAGCATTGATCGTTCCGAGGCATCCAGAGCGCTTTTCGGAGGTTGCCGGTATTTTAAGTAAGCAAAGCGTGCCCTTTATTCGGTTTAGCCAGTTGAATGACCGAACAGGACAGGAGTCTATTATTCTGACAGATGCCATGGGACAGTTGCGCAAATGCTATCAGTTGGCGGATGTGGCTTTGGTTGGCGGCAGCTATACTGACCGCGTTGGAGGCCACAATATCATAGAGCCGTGTTGGTATGGAGTACCTGTTCTTTTTGGACCGCACATGTACACACAACCTGAATTGGTGGCGTTAGTTAAAGAGTACAAAGCAGGGTTGCAAGTTAATCCAGAAAATCTGGTGGCGACATTACTCTCGTTGCTGAATGACCAAGAAAAGCGTTTGTCATTGGGACGGGGGGGAATAAAGTTGATGTCCGATATGCAAGGAGCAACAAGTAAGACGTTTCAAGCAATAGAGAATCAGTTAAAAAATAAAGTGTCTGTAGGATAGGTGGGGACTCGGTTATTAGAATTTAGTGATATTTGAGTATTTGCCTATTGTCCTAAATTCGATTACTGTGTTATGTTAATCGCAATCCTTTTCTTGCCGCGGGGTGGAGCAGGGGTTAGCTCGTTGGGCTCATAACCCAAAGGTCGGAGGTTCGAATCCTTCCCCCGCTATTTTTACTCATATCATACGGCGGCATAGCTCAGTTGGTAGAGCAGCGGAATCATAATCCGCGTGTCATCGGTTCAATCCCGGTTGCCGCTACATTCTCCTTTCTTCAATAACAGTCTCCATTAAGACAATTGCATAAGTGTCTCTTCCTTTGCCCTTGCCTGTGCCCGATCCTAAACCAGGCTGTCCTCGACGCCTGTTTTTTTTACCAGACCGGGACGGTCTGGCTACTTTCTTTTTTTTGCAGCGGGACGCCCTGGTTACCTTCAGGCCGAGGACGGCCTTGCACAGGCACAGGCACGGAAAAGGCGCTAGAACTTTTGCAATTGTCTCATTTAAGACCTTGCAAAAGTGACAGGAAATTATTTTAAGCGTTTTTAGACGATACTTTTCATATGACCGTGAAGCGGTAAATAAGCCACGAGAGTGGCGACAGTAGCTAGCCATGGGTGACAGAGCGAAGCGAGGAAACCCATGGAATATTCCCCCTTCAAATAGGAGCCACAACGTGGCGACAGAAATTATTCGTTGTGAGCAATCTGTCGCCACGTTGTGGCTCCTTGGTCTAGGGTGCCTATTCCACGGGTTCCTTCGCTTTGCTCCGTCACCCGTGGCTAACTTCTGTTGCCACTTTGTGGCTTAGTGACCGCTTCGCGGTTGTCTTAATGCTCTAAACTTGACTTATGCAATCGTCTCATTTCGTTCAGTCAGGTCCATGGGCCAACTACCGAATAATCCTGTTTTTTTGCTAATTGCTGTTGTCCTTTTATGTTGTGAACAATTAATAATTATGATATTGTTCATGTTGAAATTTATAAAATCGATTTATTTAATGTACGTAACTTAAGGTTATAAAATGACATTAGCAACATCAGAAATACAACCTGTATCAAAACCAGATATATCCGAAGGTAGATTTCGAGGGCGATATACCTCGGCGCGATCGAATCGAGATTATGTGCAATCTCGTACAAATACTTCCCAAGTTGTAGCGAGAGTCGTTGAAAAAACGATTGTTGATCCAACTCTCAGCGTGATGTATACACCTTTCTCGCCTTACCATGAACTGTATGTCGTAAATGCAATTGCTAAGGCAATTCCTTCTGCTTATTTACCTGATGGTGTGATAGCTACTGTTGCGAGTTATTTTTTTTCATATAAGCAATTTGACGAAGCTGTTGCCCAATACCAAGGTAAAATTACAACATGGAAAATGGAAGAAAATATAGCTGCGGATTCTAAGCAAGCAAAAGAGGAAGAGGCAAAAAAAGTTAAGGAGAAGCTAGAAGATCCTATGTTGTATGTACGTGCTTCTGCAAGGCTTGTAGCCCCCTTGCCAACACTTCCTGCTATCGCAGCAGATATTACATCTCTCTTCAAAGCTACAAGAATTACTTCACAGGACGGAAAAGAGCTTGCGTTATGTGAAGTGAGTGTTTCTGTTCCTGCAGGGACGGTATTAGATCGAGGAAGCGATGACGTTTTTGTTGTCGATGTGAGCATGAGTACATGTGATCGTATCGATAAAACAACAAAGAAGCCAATTCCAGGAACTGGCTTTAACAGTAAAGCGATCTCTACTTTAACGCATTTTATTAATGAAAAACGGTCCGGTCGATTTGCGCTGATCATATTTGCGGAGGATCAAGAACTGGTCATTCCTCTAGAATTAGCAACTGCAGAAAACAAGGCAAAATGGATAGGAATCATCAATGATAAAAGGGCCTTAAAGCCTCGTGATGGAGAGACTAATATTGTCACTCCGTTGCAACATGCCGTTGATATGGTCAATGTTGCCGACAACGTAGATCGCTCTCACGGGATATCTACAACAAAGACAATCTATTTATTAACAGATGGAGAAAATCGTGATCCAATAGATCATCAATTTGGAGAGAACTGGCACAGGACCACGTTGAATCTAATGCCACAGCTAGCCAAATCCCTCCGCTTTACTTGCTTTGGTTGCGGCTTGGAGCCTTCAGGACGTCAGCAATTGCGTGCATTAACAGGTCCTTTTGGGGAACAAGGAAGGTTTGTTGAGTTAGAAGACGACTTTAATCCAGAGGATCTTCAACGAGAAATACAAGTACGTCAAGCGGAGCCCCTTTTGTCTGACCCTGCAATCGATGTTACAGGTCTAGGTGTTAGATTATTAGGCAATGCGAGAGTTCTTGATAGCACAAAAACATTATCCATTCACGATTGCGTTTCACATGTAACAACGCGGTTTTTAGTCGAAGCACCAGCTCTTAAAGATGTCCAAATTACTCTTAGAGGTCGCAGTCAACTAGATTTTGAACCTATGGCATTTAATCAAAATCTAGACACTTTCGTCGAACTTGATGAGCCACAAAGTCAGAAATACCTAGAAGGTGTAGCTGATTATAGGCAGCATCTGAAAGCGATGAAAGAAGCTATTGAAAAAGGCGGAGTTGAAGGTTTAAAACCGTTTAAAGCGTCGACAGAGGCACTTCTTGAGCAGCTTCCATTTGAATTAGTTACACATGCCTTGGAGATGTTGCAACGAATCGATGCGTGCCTGTACGAAGTCGAAGAGGCAATTCGTCAAGAACAAGAAGCCCACCGTGCCATTGATGAGAGAGCTAAGAAAGAAACTGAGGGCGCTATACAACTATTGCGTTCCCAGCTTTCATCGGCTAATCGTAGATTTTCAAGTCAGACGAAAGAAACCTATGATCAGAGCTTTGCAGCCCCTGCAATGTCATATAAACAATATATGATAGATATGGAACGAGCTATAGAGGCAAAAGAAGGAATTGCTGGCTTAAAACGTTATCAAGAGTTGATTGAGCCAATACAGACCACGCTTCCTGTGAGATTACATACGCATGCGACTTATATACTGGGACAAATTAAAAATATTCTACATACACATCAGGCGACCGAAAAGCGGGTGTTAACCGAAAAAAGCAATGTTAAAGGTGGTCCTTCTATCCAATTGTTGCTTTGCGAACTTGCCACAGCTGACGAAAAACTCTACGATCCGATGCAGTTAGAAAATTTGCGTCATCAAGCAGCCACTTTTGCTGTTCAAAAAGTACTCCAAAGCAAAGAAAAGCTTCTTCCTAAAGGTTTGTTTAGAACAGTTCCTGGGGATCAAGTCATAGCAGAATTTCAGAAAAACTTTGTCGCTTATTTTATTCGACCCTCGAGTCTTGGAGGTCTTGTTCTGTGCTTGCATCGGCCTGCAACAGCACGCGATGAGCAAAAATTTCCTAAAGATATTTTTGAGCACCAAGGAAAGCGTTACAGAGTAATTGAAGAGCTTTTTGTCATTCAAAAAGGCACTCCTGATCTATTTTATATAGCAAATACCAAGTCGCCTTTACATGGATTTTGCTTTCGCGGATTGAGGGAATTTCAGTTAGCTATTCCTGCTGTTATTGACATGATAAAAAAAGATAACTTCGATGCTTCAGAGAAAACGCCCGCACAGGCTTTGCTTAAGAAGCAGATTGATGGAATCCATTGGCGCTATACAAGAATAGGGCGTCTTGTATACGGAACGTTGGCTATTTATCAAAATTATATTGTTAAACCAGTAAAATGGACGGTGTCTCAGGTGTATCATATTGGTTCACAATTTGTGTCTGGAACGACAAAAGTGATACAGGGTCTATATCGCATGGCCACTGGACCATTTAGATTTCTGTATAACAGATTGCTTGTTCCAGCTGCTACATGGACTGGAAGGCAAATTTATAAAATGCTTTCAGCTGTTTTTGATGCATTTATATCGGTTATAGATACAGTCTGCCAGGCTGTAATAACTCAAGCTTCTCGTCTTTGGAACGCCTTGGATCGTGCTCTTATTGCGCCAGCAGGCAGATTACTGGGAAGAATATCTGATGGAATTGCCGCGACTTATTCTGTGGTAGCCAATGCAGTAACGCGTATATTTGAAACAGTGTCTAAGGTCTGGACTACGTTCATTGTTACCCCTGTGAAATGGGCTGGACGTCAAGTCATGAAAATGATTTCTGGTGCTGCAAACGGTATTTCTACGATATATCATGCAGTCATTAATGCAGCTTTTCGTTTTTGGAACGCCTTAGATCGTGCTCTTATTGTTCCTGGAAGCAGATTATTGGGAAGGATATCTGATGGAATTGCGGCTACCTATTCTGCTGTTGTCAATACGATAACAAGTATATTTACAACAGTGTCTAAGGGCTGGTCTACATTCATTGTAGCACCTGTTCAGTGGGCGGGACGTCAAGTCATGAAAATGATTTCTGGTGCTGCAACCGGTATTTCTACGATATATAGTGCAGTCATTAATGCAGCAGCTTGTTTTTTGAACGCCTTCGATCGTGCTCTAATAGCTCCAGCAGGTCGATTACTAGGAAGAATATCTGGTGGTTTTGCAACCGCTTATCCAGTAATTACCAATGCGATATCGGGTGTCTATGAAGCGGTGTCAAAGGTGATACGATCGATCGTGTCTACATTAGTCGTTACACCTGTGGAGTGGATAGGACGTCAGGTCATGAGAGTGCTTTCGACTGCTCACAATGGGATTACAGATGCAATTGCTAGCGTGTATCAAGCAGTCATGAATCTCTTGAGTGCTCTACTCAATCAGATTGGATCTGGATTGAATCGGTTTGTTATTACGCCTGTAGGTGAGATGTTAAGTTATTTGGGTAATCTCGGTAGCAGAGTTTGTGAAGCAACAGGAAATGGGTTGTCTCGACTCAGTCAATCGATTGTAGACCCTGTTGCAAGATGTTTGAAAGCGGTTGGAACTGCAATCAATACAGTGGCAATACAACCTACGTACTGGTTGCTTCGTGGAGTATACAACATTGGATCAACGTTGATCTCAGGCACAGCAAAAGCGGTGAACGGGGTATTCTTAGCGATTTATGCGCAAGCTGCGAAGTTGGTAGGATCGATTGTTGCGCCAGTAAAGTATGTCGTAAAAAGAGTGGAAAGACATTACATGATGAAAAATTCCCAAAAGGTTGCTGAAGCGCCTAAGCGCAGATAATAAGATGGATTGGACAGAATTGGACATGGACTGATTGAGACAATTGCAAAGTCGTAGAGTTTATCATTTTCCTATTTGGAGTGCGGTGGCAAGCCACCGCACTCCAAATAGGAAAAGTTTTATCGTTTCTTTAGTTGAGTGGTCTGAAAGGCTGTTCTTTAAACACGGTCTTCGAGGATGCTAGAGCGGTAGTTTTGCATCAGCTGAATCATGAAATAGAGATTATGTGCTGTGGCAAGGCTCATGCAGGTCATTTCTTTGGCTTTAAACAGATGGTGCAGATACGCCAGCGTAAATCGTTTACACGTAGGACATTCACATTTAGCTTCTATAGGCGTATATTTATTGGAGTTTTCAGCCTTTGTGATATTTAGGTCTCCCTTTGCTGTAAACAGGATTCCATGCCTTGCAGCACGTGTAGGGTAGGAACTATCAAACGTATCGATTCCTAAAGGAATGCTGCGATCAATTGATTCTAAATCACCAATGCCCAAAAGATGATTAGGCTTCTCTTCGGGTAGCTGCGGCATTAAGTAAGAGAGCATTGTGTGCATCTCATCTTTATTCTTTCCTAGGCTTCCACCGATGGCAAATCCGTCAAAAGGCAATTTCGTTAAAAAGTCACAACTTGTTTTGCGCAAGTTGGGATCGATGCCTCCATGAATAACGGCATACATCGCTTGTTTTTGTGGGTTTTTCAAATGTGCTTCTAACGAACGCTGCTCCCAACGGTGTGTGCGGGCTAAGGAAGTGGTTAACGCTTCAGGAGAAATGTGGTAAGGTGGCAATTCGTCAAAAGGAATGATGATGTCTGCTCCGAGATCTTTCTGCGCTTGAATAGAGCTTTCTGGAGTCAATAATACCTTCGCACCATCGCGGTAAGAGCGAAATAGAACACCATCCTCGGTGATTTTAAGGACGGAGCCCCCCTGCTTTTTTGTGCCGCGACTTTTGAGTTCGTCTGCAACCGATCCGTAGGCAAGGCTGAAGACTTGAAAGCCTCCAGAATCGGTAATGATCGGCATTTTGCGATTGATGAACTCGTGGAGTCCCCCAGCATCCCTAACAACCTTTGTGCCTGGCTGTAGGATTAAATGATAGGTGTTGCAAAACATTAGCTGCAAGCCAATCTCGTGTAGCATTGTGTTATCTAGAGCCTTGACTGTTCCGTTAGTGCCGACAGCAACAAAATTGGGAGTGTCGATGATCCCATGTGGTGTGTGGATGCGTCCTACGCGGGCTCTTGACTTTTTTGAGCGATGAAGAAGTTCGAACTGAAAGTGTGTCATGTTTTGGCCAGCTTGACAATAGGAGTGAAACAGGAAATGACGATGAGCTTTATGGCAAAGCTAACGACAATGATGTCAAAGACAGATGCAACAAGTCCATACAGCCCTAAAAAGCTAAACAAAATCGTATCAAGCAGTTGTGAAACTGCTAGTGACAAGGCAACACGCAAGGCAAAATTGACATGAGGAAATATCCGTTTCAATAGTGCAAAGAAGCGAATATCAAATTGCTGCACAAAAAGAAAGACGGAAATGGAAGCGATGAGCAAGCGCGGTGCCGGAGCTAATAGCGTCATAAAGGCATTCTGAGAGGAGTCGTGAATACTAGGCTGATACAGAAGATGCAGTTGAGAGACTACAGTAAAAAAGAGCATGAAGAAAAAGCAAACCCACGTCGCTTTGCGCACATCGGCAGGTTGGAAATATTCTTGCAGTAGATTGAGTCCTAGCAAGCTTCCAATTGCAAAGGCGTCGCTTGCGGTGACATGAAATCCAAACAGAGTAATTTGTTTTAGGACAAAAAGATTTGCGATCAAAGCTTGGACGGTAACCCAAGTGATCAACGCAGCTTGTCCAAGGCGCAAGGCGGCGAGGGCAAATCCGACAATTAAAAAGATCTGAATAAAAAACAAAAACTCATTCATGGTGCAGAAAGTATAGAGCAAGAGGGATTTTAAGCGAAGTGTGTTGTTCTCGTTTTTTCCGTGCCCGTTCCCGTGAGCGTGAGCGTGCCCGACTTGCTAAAAAACAACGATAAAATGTGTTCTTTCTAATCATTCCTTTTCCCTCATTTCAATATTTAGGAATCGGGCACGGGCACGCTCACGGGCACGGGCACGGAAGGGGAGAGCAAGGACTTGCACAAGAAAAAAAATCTCTATATGGTCCCACTCATGAACTACTACTATATCATTCCACTTTTAATGTGTGTGTGCCTTGTAGGCTGTCGTGTGGGCCCACAGTATCATCCACCCTGCGTTGAAGCCCCTCAACAGTGGAAAAATGACAATACCGCAGAGGCGATTCAGCACCCCCTACCGCCGATTAGCTTTTGGTGGGAAGTGTTTCAGGACGATGTACTGAATGATTTGGAAGTGCAAGCGATCATGGCAAATCCAGATCTATTTATCGCCATGGCACGCGTTGAAGAGGCGTGGGCTGTCGCGGGCATTCGTCGAGCCGATCTATTTCCTAAGCTCAACTTAAATCCAAGCTACAGCAGCACAGGCATTTTATATAAGGCATTCATTCCCCCCGGTCTGCCTTTTGGAAACCAAGTTCCTGATACCTTTCGCATTCATCAAATGCAGTATAACCTGCCCCTAAATATGATTTATGAAGTGGATTTGTGGGGTAAATACCGCAGTCAGTATGAATCAGCATTTGACAATGCTCAGGCACAGGAAGAGGCGTACCAAACAGTATTATTAACTCTGACAAGTAATCTAGCGAGCAGTTATTACCATGTGCGCTTTTTAGATGCCGTCACACAACTTTTGCTAGATACCATTCACGCACGACGCAACGCCTACAACATCTTGAAGACGCGATATGATAAAGGATTAATTAATTTTGGCGATGTCGCCAATGCTGCGTTGGAACTCACTAATACAGAATCTGAATACTACGAAGTGATGCGGCAACGCGGACTACAAGAAAACATCATTGCAACGTTGATCGGAGTACCTGCTTCCGATTTTGAGATTTGTTATGCGCCATTTTTGGAAATACCTCCTGCAATTCCAGCAGGAATTCCCTCCAGAGTCCTACAGAGACGTCCCGATATTGCACAGGCGGAGCGCGAAATGGCCTCTGAACATGCTCAGGTGAACGTTGCCCATGCCTCGTTTTATCCCGATCTTGAATTGACAGGGACACTGGGTTTTTCGAGTCCTGTACTAAAGGATTTCTTAACATGGAAAAGTCGTCTGTGGTCAATTGGTGCGAACGTTGCCCAGACTGTATTTGATGCAGGGCGCAAAACGTCTGATCTGGAGGCTGCGTGGGCACGTTTTGATCAAGCGAGTGGCACCTATCAAAAGCAAGTGTTGGTGGCATTTCAAGAAGTGGAAGATGCCTTAAACGATTTGGAGTTTAAAGCAAAGCAATCGGAAAGCCTCAAGGCATCGGTGTCGTCGGCAACGCAGGCCACACAGATCGCTTCGAATCGCTATAAGCAGGGACTCGTCAGCTACATTGACGTGGTATATAATGAACGCTCACAAATAGATGTGCAGCGCAATTATGTCGGAGTCCTCCGCGAGCGCTATCAAGCAACCATACGCTTAATCAAAGCCCTAGGAGGCTGCTGGGACCAAGGGGACTCTGTCCCCTTGGAACCCCTGCCAAAGGGTATGAACCCTCTGGACTCCCATTATGGGAAGGTTCTTAAGAACAGCATTTCATATGCCCCAACGATATGAGCCCTTTAGGATGACTCCAAATTAGGAATTGTAATCCGCGTCTGCTTCATGTACCTTTCCAAAGGCACTAGCAATATCTTGAAGAGCTTGTTCCACTAAACCGAGCAGATCGCGATAAATGACAGATCTTTTTTGAGGAGATTGGTATAACGCCTTAAATTTCATGTCTTTGATCGATTGTTCTATAAATTTAGCAAAAAAGACACAGGCACTATGAGGGCAGAGTTCGTCCAATTCTTCTAGAAGCTCTCTACAATGCTCAAGAGAATCCCATTCTTTTCTCATTTCGCAAAACTGTTCTAAGTGAAACATCTGTTCAATTGCGTTTTTGTTAGTTGGAATTGCGCTTATCAGAAACATAGCCAATACGAATTGCTCTTGTCCTATAAGGTAGGCAGCTTCTCTTAAAATTTCCGCTTCGCTAAGTTCAGCTTTAATCGTTTTAGCAACTATTTCGCGACATACGTTCTGAAGCTCGGGTTTACATTGTTCTATTAGAATCAATGCTTGACCTATTTTTTTCTCTTTGGTCAAAGAAAGGGCCACTTCCTGATTCCATTTTGTAGGAGTATAACGTTCTATAGAAGAATTGGGTAATTTGATGAGTATTAACGGACTTGCAATCTCTGCAATGGCGTCACCTAAATCATTTCGAGCTTTCGATAATGCATGTTGCGATGGTGGTTGCAAAAACATTCCTGACATCGTCTTTTTTAAGGGGCCTTGGGTCAGCTTAGCAATAGATACCAGGGGATTTTGAAGCATAGGATCGAAGTGTTCACGCATATCCAGCAAGTTGCGCCACTTGTGTAAAAATTCTTCCACTTCCTTCGGTTCAAAAGGCGATTCAAGTGCTACTAACTCCTTGTGCATCAGACAGCACTCTTGGAACATCTTGAAGTGATTTGTTTCTTCCTTTTGTGCAGCAAGTGCTTCAAACTTTTTTCTTTGACGCTCAAAGTAGTTTGTCATTTGAGTCAGAACGGTTTTGCGTTTTTCAGGTAAGGAAAATCTGTTAACAGCTTGAATCATTAGCAGCAAAACCTCTTCTAGAGGAATTTTTGCTTGAGCTATAAGGCTCTCTTCATCAGAACGACCCGATTGAAGTTTTTGTCTTTTTACTGCTAAGGCCTCACTAAGAGAGGATTCACTAGTTTTTCGCTTGCGTGAGGAGGCACCTTCTGTGGCCTGACGTTTGGTTTCTTCCTGTTGGTATTGCATTGCTGCTTTCTGTTTACGCATTTCTCGTTTAAAAAGCTTGATTTTTGCCTTTGCCCCTTTGGGGCTTAAATGAATTGCGATAGGTTCTATAAGTGGTTTTGCATGAGGGTCAATAGAGAGGCCATCTGGAAATTGAGAACCCTCAACATCTTTAAGCGCAGCGAAATCTGGTTCAAAAAGTTGTGCAGCTCGTGCGCCACCGGTAGAGGAAAAAGCGCTGCGTACTACGGAAGGTATGGAAGCGGGGGCTGCAACTGGAGTCTGATGCTGTGGAATAACGAAGCTAAATGATGTTGGAGTAGTCATATATAAAAACCTTAAATTATTTATTAAAAAAAAGAATATTATGACAAGAATAATGCATTAAGTCAATTAATGAAATTATTCTTGTGTTGTAAGCTTTTCCATTTCGGCAAGTGCGTAATTTGTTAGTGAAGCAGATCGCGATAAATCGAAGATGACGAATGCATAAATTAATCTGTAAGATATAACTAAATATGCAATTTAATATTGTTTTGTTTAATAAGTTTACGGTTGCATAAGTGCTAACTCCTTGCTCGAGTTCCCCCCTTTTTTTGGAGTCCTAAGCGGTTAAGGGCCTTTAACATCGTAACTAGGCGTTCCGGTCTGGTAAAAAGTCGTTAATATTTATTTTGTAAATCAATATAAAAACCAGGCCGGGACGGCCTGGCTACCTTCTTTTTTTTCGTCAGTGCGGTCAGAGTTCAAAAATGCATAGTTCTGTTGTCTATTCGAATCGAGGAATTTTCAAGGTAGCCAGACCGTTCCGGTATGGGGAAATGGTTAATTCATGCTTGGAACTCAAAAAAAAGAAGGGGTTTAAGTTTTTCTTGGAATGGAGGTGTATGAAAGGCTGTTCTTCAGAACTTTACTATAATGGGAGTCCAGAGGGTTCCTACCCTTTGGCAGGGGTTCTAAGGGGACAGAGTCCCCTTAGCTTCGATGCCTTGAATTGCTGTTGCAATTTCTGGCTGAGCTGCGGGTGGGGCTGCTTGGTAGGAGGATTGCGCATATCTTAAAGCTTGCGCGAGCTGATCGTTTTCAAAGTAAACCTGTGCGACGAGCATCTGTAGGCGCCATAGATTGTCGCGATCTTTGTCGCCAAATTTTTGAATGTAGTCAACAAGAGCTGCGACAGCCTTGTCTGGACTTGATTGTTGCGATTCTTGGCAAGCAGCATCAAAATCGATCACAGCTAATTGGTAGTGCGTTAATTTAAGGTTTTGAGGATCGCTGGCTAACAGTTGCTGACGGAGCGCTTGAGCTGTATCCTCATGTCCCAGACCCTTTTCTGAGAGGGTGCGATACCGTTCTAGCAAGAAAAAATGCTTTTGATCAGAATCTAATCCAACAGAGGCGATGTAGTGGGCGTCTTGATCGCGACTTAGGGCTGTGGCTTGGTTGTAAAGGGATCTAAGGTCGCAGCCGGCTAGCGGCTGCTTTTCGAGGGTTTCGAGTTTTTGTTCGTACGCGGTGTGATCATCTACAGTTTTTAGTAGGTACAGCCCATACTGTTTGCCACCACCTGGGCGGTAACCAGTTGTGCCGATCTTCTGCTGCTTAGAGTCTAAAATGACGATTGTAGGATATCCAGTCACATCAAACTGTCTCTGTAGACGCTTATTTTGTGCAGTGATTTCGGGAGATTGTTTGCTATTGAGAGGGAAGTCCAGTTTTACAAAGATAAACTTATCGCCTGCAGTTTCGGCGAATTCATTAGTTCCCAAAGATTCATTTTCCAACTTGATGCACCAGCCGCACCAGTCCGAACCTGTAAAGAACAGGACGATGGGTTTTGATAGGGAGCGCGATTGCTTAACCGCTTCGTCGTAATTGGTGAGCCAGTTAATTTGGCTAGCTTGCACCTGTGACATATTGAGAAGGCTTGTTAAAAAGACAAAACAAGCAACGAGAGAATTCCTCATGAACAATCCTTGTTAAAGAGTTTAGGCGTGTTTTTGGGTTATCATAAATGCACCCATTATGGCATCCTAATCCAATCATACTCAAATGAGATCGAATCATGCAATTATTTCCGGCTACTGTGGTGTGGCGTCACCGCAAGGAAAATTTAAAAAAATGCAGTTTGCGTGGATTGGAGTCGCGATCAGACTTTCAATTTTTCACCTACCCAGGTGTTTTGCCTGATTTAAACGGTTACATCGTTCTCGATTTGGAAGCGCCTCCTTTAAGTGAGGCAGATGGAGATAAGGGGTTACTGATTGTAGATGCCACATGGCGTTATGCAAAAACGATGATGGAAAGTGTGACTCTTGTGCCGGGATTGATCCGTCGGAGCATTCCTGATCAGTACCGCACCGCTTATCCTAGAAGACAGGAGGACTGTCCTGCTCCAGAAAGGGGCTTAGCGTCGTTGGAAGCGATTTATGTTGCCTATCATCTTTTGGGACGCGACACAACGGGGTTATTGGAAGGGTACTATTGGAAGGATTTATTTTTTGAAAGGAATAAGGATCTTTAACAAACCCATTGCCTTTTTTGTTCATCCTCTGTTAGCATTACCGCTTCAGCTATTAGAATTCAACTGATTGTCTCCTAAAATAGCTTTTTCTTGGGTCGTTCCGGCCTTTGAGAATTGTTGTATTAGGCCTTGCGTTGATTCTGAGGATTTTGAACAACCGTTTAAAATTTAGCTGTAGATGGAAGCGAGCCGTTCACAGGGGGCGGTGTTGCGAGAAAAAACTTATTGGAGAAACCTTTTACATGTCTACAAAACCACAATACACTTGGGATGATAGCAAAATCGTCGATGACGTTATCTTTCAAGCTAAAGACGCAGAACTTTTTAAAAACCTTTTACAGAAAAAAGAGACCTCAGTTGTAGAGGAGCACGCATCATCCGCAATTCCCGGTTCGATTCTAAAAGGACGAATTGTTGAAATTACGAAAGACCACGTTGTTGTGGATGTTGGCTTGAAGTCTGAAGGGCTAGTACCTATTGCTGAATTTTCTGATCCAGCCGATATCGTTTTAGATTCTATTGTGGAAGTGCTTTTAGATCAGCCAGAAGATGACCACGGCCAGATCGTGCTCTCACGTGAAAAAGCTGAGCGCATGCGTCAGTGGGAACACATCATGGAGAATTGCGAAGAGGGATCGATCGTTAAGGGTCGTGTTCTACGCAAGGTGAAGGGTGGATTGATGGTAGACATTGGAATGGAAGCGTTCCTACCAGGATCTCAAATCGACAATAAGCGCATTAAGAACTTGGATGAATACCTCGACAAAACATACGAATTCAAAATTCTTAAAATCAATGCAGAACGCAAAAACGTCGTGGTATCACGCCGTGAATTGCTAGAAGCTGAGCGCATGTCGAAGAAAGCAGAATTGCTAGAAAATATGCAAACAAATGATGTCCGTGAAGGGATTGTCAAAAACATCACCGATTTCGGAGTCTTCCTTGATCTAGATGGCATCGATGGTCTTCTCCATATCACAGACATGACATGGAAGCGTATTAAACATCCTTCTGAGATGGTCCATTTGGGTCAGAAATTAGAAGTGATGATTTTGAGCGTTGATCGTGACAAAGGACGCGTTGCGTTGGGTCTTAAACAGAAAGAGGCAAATCCTTGGGATAAAATCGAAGAGAAATATCCTCCTGGAACACGCGTGCACGGCCGTATTGTTAACCTCTTGCCTTACGGAGCCTTTATTGAGCTCGAGCCAGGCATTGAAGGACTCATTCACGTTTCCGAAATGTCATGGGTAAAAAACATTACAGATCCTAGCGAAGTTGTGAAGAAAGGCGACGTTGTTGATGCTGTTGTTCTCTCTGTTCAAAAAGATGAAGGAAAGATCTCTTTGGGCATTAAGCAAGCAGAACACAATCCATGGGACGAAGTTGAGAAGAAGTATCCAGTTGGTACAAGCGTACGCGTTGAGATTCGCAGCTTGACAAACTACGGAGCTTTTGTTGAGCTCGAACCTGGTGTCGAAGGATTGATTCACATTTCAGATCTTAGCTGGATTAAGAAAGTTTCTCATCCATCAGAAATCCTCCGCAAGGGCGATATGGTAGAAGCGATCATCTTGTCAGTAGACAAGGAAAGCAAAAAGATCACACTAGGTGTGAAGCAGTTGGGACAAAATCCTTGGGAAAGCATCGAGAAGACGATTCCAGTTGGAACAGTCGTAACAGGCAAAGTGACAAAAATCACAGCGTTTGGAGCTTTTGTTGAACTGGCAAATGGTATCGAAGGCTTAATCCACGTCACAGAACTTTCCGATAAGTCTTTTGGAAAAGTTGAAGATGTCGTGGCGAAAGGCGATGATGTCACAGCGAAAGTCATTAAGTTAGATCCAGAGCACAAGAAAATTGCGCTGTCGATTAAGGAATACTTGGTTGATACAAACCAGTATAGCCATGATGACATCGTGGTGACAGGATCTAAAGGAAAGAAAAAAGAAAAAGCCGGTAAAAAATCTTCTGATGAAGAAGAGATTGAAGGCTAATCTCATAAATACCCCTAGACCATGTGTCTAGGGGAAAATTGAGCTATATATAATTTTCATCATGCACATAGAGGCTTAAAGCAATGAACAAAGAGCTAATTGCAGTCTTTGAATACCTGGAACGAGAAAAAGGCATTTCACGCAATGTCATTATCGACGCTATTGAAGAGTCGTTGCGGGCTGCCGCACGTAAGAGCGTGCAGGGTGCCTCTAATGTTACTGTAAAGATTCATCCTAAAACTGGAAACATCGAAGTCTATTCCGAGAAAGAGATTGTTGACGACGTAGAAGTTCCAGCACAGGAAATCTCTATTGAAGAAGCACGTTCAATAGATCCAGAATGCGAAATTGGTCAATTTATTGACGTAGAGACTACTCCAAAAGACTTCGGACGCATCGCAGCACAGAAAGCGCGCCAAATCATTACGCAAAAGCTACGCGGTGCTGAACGCGATGTGATCTACGAAGAGTACCGCCACCGCGCAAATGAACTCATTTCCGGAACCGTAAAACGGATCATTCGCGGATCAAATATTATTGTAGACTTAGGGAAAGTGGAAGCGATTATGCCGATGCGAAACTACCCTAAAACAGAATCGTATAATACTGGCGATAAAGTGTTAGCACTGTTACTTGGCGTTCAAGACACAGAAGGTGGAGGAGCAGAAGTTGTTCTTTCACGTAGCCACCCTGACTTTGTTAGACAGTTGATGATTCAAGAAGTACCAGAAATCAACGATGGCACTGTTGTGATCGATAAACTCATCCGTGAGCCAGGCTACCGCACAAAGCTAACTGTTCGTTCCACTGATCCGAAAGTCGATCCAGTCGGAGCATGTGTTGGGATGCGTGGAGTGCGTGTGAAAAACGTTGTGCGCGAACTAAACAATGAAAAGATAGACATTATTCCTTTTGCACAGGATCCAATTGAGCTATTGCAAAACGCGTTGTCTCCGATAGAAATTCGCAAAGTAAGTGTAAATGATGATGCGCAAACAATAACCATTGTTGTAGATGATGATGATTTTGCCGCAGTAATTGGCAAAAAGGGCATGAATGCTAGGTTGAACGGTCAGCTTGTAGGCTATGGGCTGGAAGTTCAACGTCTAGGTGAACATAACCGTTTGATCGCGATGCAGATGTCGGAAGAGCTGGAGTCAGCTCAAGATCCCGAACTGGATCAGCCATTGGGCAGCATTGAAGGCGTTAGCGCCTTGGTTGTTGAACACTTGGCGGCAGAAGGATATACTCTGCGCAGCCTTCTAACGGCAACACCAGAAAAGTTGGCTACAATTCCAGGAATAAGCCTTGAAACAGCCCATAAATTGCTAGAACAAGCCAGAAAAAAGAGGATGTGAAGCGTTGGCTAAACATTTGAAGTTAACTATTAAAAACGCTCAAATTGCGGAAGCGATTAATTTGGGCAGTTTAAAAAATAAATTGGCGAAGAAAAAAGAAGCTGCGGCAGCTCCTGTGGAAGCAGAAAGCGAACAAAAAGTAGCTGAAACACAAGCGCCAACGACAAAAGCACCTCGTAAAAAAGTTGTGGCGAAAGAGCCTGTGCATGAAGAAGATAGCAAGGCTGTAAAAGAAGAGCCGGCTCCACGTATTCGTGCGCGTTCAAAATCTGTCTTTGCTGAGCCACATGTTCCAAAGTCAGGCGAAGCAGAGGAAGTTGTCGAAGTTGTTGAAGAAGAATTCAAAGAAGAAGAAGTCTCTTCAAAACCGATACTAGGACAACAAACGCATGGGCAGCAAAGCAATGAAGAGTTGCGACGCAAGGTATTCGGTGAAGATTTAGAAATCGAACCAGAAGCCCCTCAACCGTCATTAGATAAACTGTTTGCAGCTGAGGAATCCGTTCAAACAGTTAACCAATCTGCTGAAAAAGTTGTGACTGAAGCTCCCCTGCCAAAGCAACCCTTACCCCCTGTTGCAAAGGAATCACCTTTGCCAATGCCACAATTTAGACCAGTGACTCCAAAAGAGCCTTTAAAAGCCTCACAACTGCCTGAGCCACGCGTCAAATTAGGACCTACAGGGCGACATGTTAAGGATTTGATTCCTCCACCTAGACCTAGACGGGATACACCAGCGCCAGCACCAGTGGCGGAAGATCGCAATCGTCCTAAAAAGCCTGCGGCAGCACCAGCAGCTCGACCCTTCAGTGGTCCTGCAGCAGCTCCTGCAAGTGCTGGTGGAGATGCAGATGCTCGCAAAGGTGGTAAATTTGGAACAAAAGAATTTAGAGATATTAAGCCGACGCGCAAGCCACAAGGTGGTGAGCGTACTTTTGATGCGCGTGACCGTCATGGATTGCGCGATAGTGAGGAAGATCAGCGTTGGCGCAAAAAGCGTATGGGCAAGCGTATTCAGGAAGAAGCTCCTGTCATACGGCCCACGACGCTCAAAGTGCGCACTCCTATTTCAATTAAAGACCTAGCTGTAGAAATGAAGCTGAAAGCGTCGCAATTGATCGCCAAGATGTTCCTGCAAGGGGTTGTCGTGACGTTGAATGACTTGCTTGACGATGAAACAACAATTCAATTGTTGGGTCAAGAATTTGGCTGCGAAATCACAATCGATACATCGGAAGAACAGCGCATTCGCATTACAGACAAAAGCGTTAAAGATGAAATTCAAGGTAGCAAAGAAGAAGAACTCATTTTGCGTGCTCCTGTTGTTGCCTTTATGGGTCACGTTGACCACGGAAAAACGAGCTTAATCGATTCCATTCGCAAATCGAATCGTGCTGCTGGTGAAGCTGGAGCCATTACACAACATATTGGTGCTTTCCGCTGCCACACATCTGTGGGTGATATTACAGTTTTGGATACTCCTGGTCACGAAGCGTTTTCCGCTATGCGTGCACGCGGTGCTGATGTGACAGATATTGTCGTGTTGGTCGTCGCAGGTGATGAGGGAATGCGTCAGCAGACATTTGAAGCGATGGAACACGCTAAAACTGCCAAGGTTACATTGGTTGTGGCGATTAACAAAGCGGATAAACCTGGTTTCAATCCTGAGAACGTCTACCGTCAATTAGCAGATAAAGAACTCCTTCCAGAAGCTTGGGGAGGGCAGACGCTAACAGTAAATTGCTCAGCCGTTACCGGTGTGGGGATTCAGGAACTTTTAGAAACACTTGCTCTACAAGCGGAAATTCTCGAATTAAAGGCCAACCCAACCAGTCGTGCACGTGGAACCGTATTGGAATCTGAAATGCATAAAGGCTTGGGATCTGTTGCAACCATTTTGGTACAGAACGGAACCTTGCGTGTAGGCGATGCGATCGTGTTCGGACAGCATTGGGGGCGTGTTAAAACAATGCGCGATGAATTCGGACGCGATCTGCAAGAAGCAGGTCCATCAGCTCCGGTTGCAATCACAGGGTTATCTGGATTGCCTGAAGCGGGACAAGAATTTATCGTGGTGCGCAATGAAAGAGAAGCGCGTGAAATTGCGGATGCGCGTCAAATTGGAATACGCCAATTAGCAACTCAGCAACGCAAAACATTAACAGCTGAAAATCTTCTTCAGCAGGCAACACCGACGACGAAAAAGGTTCTCAACGTAGTCTTGCGTGCGGACGTACAAGGATCTCTAGAAGCTCTGCGTGTGGCCTTGTTAAAAATTGAATCCGACAAAGCCGAAGTGAATGTGATATTCGCTGGAGTGGGTGAAGTGTCAGAATCAGATATCCAATTGGCTTCGACGTCGAAGGCAGTAGTAATCGGATTCCATACTCAAGTGGAAAGTCATGCCGATAGCATGATTAAGCAACTGGGAGTGATCGTTCGTTTACATGATATCATTTATCATGCAATTGATGATGCTAAAGAGATTATGACCGGTCTCTTGGATAAAATTGCTAAAGAGACAGATAAAGGTAAGGCTGAAGTTAAAGCTCTCTTTAAATCGTCTCATACCGGTGTTATTGCTGGTTGCATGGTGATGGATGGTACAATTCATCGTAATAATCATGTACGCATTATGAGAGAAGGAAAATCAGTAGGAAAATCGCCAATCGCTTCTTTAAGACGTGTGAAAGATGACGTGCGTGAAGTTAGCAAAGGCGTTGAATGTGGTATCGTTCTCAGCAAATTTACAGATGTTGTTGCGGGTGATATCTTAGAAGCCTATGAAGTGACCTATATCACGCAGGTACTATAAAAATATGAAACAGCGTACCGAGCGTCTAAATTCCCTGCTAAAAGAGGTCTTGTCGGATGTCATTCGAAAAGATGTGCGCAATCCGCACGTTAAAGAACTATTGACGGTTACACGTGTTGATATTTCGAAAGACCTTCACTATGCAAAGGTGTATGTGAGTGTTATCGGTACGCCTGAGGATAAGGAAGCAACGATTAATGCCTTGCAATCTGCTGCAGGCTTCATCGCAGTAAATGCATCCAAAAAAGTGGTGATGCGTTACTTTCCTGCTTTAACTTTTAGACTCGATGATGCGGTAGATAAGCATATGCGGATCGAGAAGATTCTTGAAGAAATTCAAGCACAACGCGATGCTTTAGAAGGACCTACCTCAGATGAGCCAATCACCCCTTAAAACGTGCGAAGGCATTCTTCCGATCAATAAACCTGTCGGTAAAATGTCCTTCAGCCTGATTTCCAGGCTAAGACGTATCCTCAATATTCAAAAAATCGGCCATGCCGGAACGTTGGATCCCTTTGCATCAGGGGTCATGATTCTTCTTATTGGGCGAAATTACACACGTCTATCAGATCGCTTTCTAGAAGCAGATAAGCAGTATCGCGCAACCTTAAAGTTTGGAGTCACCACAGACTCTTTTGACTGTGACGGACAGATAATAAAAGAGTCCGATTTTATTCCTTCTCTATCAGATCTAGAAGTTGCGATCACTCATTTCCAAGGCGAAGTGGAACAAATTCCTCCGATGTTCTCAGCAAAAAAAGTAAATGGTAAAAAGCTTTACGAGCTTGCGCGTCAGGGCAAAACGGTAGAGAGAGCTCCAGCAAAAGTGCGCATGGAAACAACCTTGCTTCATTACGAATATCCCTATGCTACGCTGTCTGTAACCTGCAGTAAAGGCACCTATATTCGCAGCATCGCACACGATATTGGGGAGCGCCTGGGATGCGGAGCACACCTAATCCAGCTTGAGCGTACTCGCAGCGGTACCTTCCTTTTGGATGATTGCTTAGATGGTTCAATCCTTTACGAACCCACAACTGATCTTGAACTAGTACGCTCCAAAATCCTAACCAATCTCCCTTATGAAAATTGTGCATGACCTAGAAAGCATTCCTCAACTTTCATCAACAATTGTAACGATCGGAAATTTTGACGGCATGCATCGTGGTCATCAGGAGGTTTTGAAGCAGGTCACAGAACAAGCCAAACAGGCTCATTACTCTTCTGTTGTTATCACTTACTCTAATCATCCACTCTCTATTTTGAAACCCAATCAACCGCTCTCTCTTCTCTGTTCCCTACCACAAAAACTGCAGCTTTTCGAACAAGCAGGCATTGACGTTGTCATTCTCTTAGAATTTACCCAAGTCTTTTCACAACAGACTGCGGAAGAATTTCTTTCCATCCTTCACAAAAAAATTCCCTTCACTAAATTAATCTTGGGTCACGATGCAACGTTAGGAAAAAATAAATCGGGTGATCAAACAGAGCTTCTAAAAATTGCCTCTAAATTGCACTTTAGAACTGAATTTCTTCCTCCTTTCAGTTACAACAAAACCATTGTATCCAGCAGCACCATCCGAAACTTCATCCAAAAGGGATCGCTAGATGAGGCTTCCGCCCTTTTAGGCCGTCCCTATTCTATTCGGGGCTTAGTCACTCCAGGCAGAAACCAAGGCAAAGCGATTGGTTTTCCTACCGCTAATATCCAAGTTCACAATGTCTGTCTTCCTCCCACTGGTGTTTACGCCGTTCAAGTTCTCTATAAAGAGCAACAACTGGCTGGCATTGCTAATTTAGGTATTTCTCCAACACTACAACCTCATCCAGAACCTGTTTTGGAGGTGCATCTCTTTAATTGGAATAGCTCCCTGTACAATCAGGAGTTAGAAGTAATTTTTACGCAATTCATTCGTCCTGAACGCAAATTCCCTTCTGTAGATGCTCTTCGAGAGCAAATATCCTTAGATATCAGTGAGGCGCGAAAAGGACTTTAAAAAGAACCTCAAGAGACGGTTGGCAAAGTGTTCATTTTGTTTTTTACCACAGAGACACAGACTCGACTTTAGCATTTTTTAAGCATAGGCCATCATCCTACAGATTTCTTGAATGTCTATTTTTCCACACTTCTGTTTTTTACTAGACTGAGGAAAATATTTACTG
>JACDHD010000059.1 GCA_013821265.1 Parachlamydiaceae bacterium
AGCAAAGTAAGTGCGAAATTGGCGCAGACAATTTTGCCTTGGCTGGTTTTTAAAAAGCCTCAGCTTTTTAAAAAGGTATCGAAAAACCAATCACCATTAGCCTCAAAGCGACAAAAACGCAACAACGGAAACGTCTGCTATGCCCTTCTCTGTGCTCTCTGTGTCTCTGTGGTAAAAAATAAAACGAGCACTTCTACGACTGGCTTCTTTCGTGGTAAAAAATAAAACGAACTCTTCTACAACCGGCTTCTTTCGTGGTAAAAAATAAAACGAACACTTCTACAACTGGCTTCCTTTGTGACCTACAGGTAATCCCACAACTCTACGCCCACATGCAGCAGAAGCTTCTCCACAGTATTGATAGGCAACCCCATCACATTGTAATAACATCCTTCGATGCGACGCACAATCAAGCCACCAGCCTTCTGGATTGCGTATCCGCCCGCTTTATCTGCCCACTCAACTTTATCAAGGTAATTATCAATCTGCTTAGGCAACATAGGATTAAACAACACACGCGTTGCCTCCGCGCGAGAAAACACTTTCTCGCGCTGACGCACTGTCACACCGGTGTAGACTGTATGCCAATTGCCCGCTAGGCTCATAAAGGTTTCTAAAGCCTCTTGTCGATCACGCGGCTTTCCAAAAATTTTCCCTTCACGATAGACAATTGTATCGGCTGTAATGATCGTGGCATAAGGAAAGCGTGGATAAAGTGAATCAGCTTTTCCTTGTGACAACGCACACACATATTCTTCAGGATTGTTATCGAAATGCACGGAGTCTTCATCAAAATCGGGAGTTACCGCTTCGAAAGGAAGAGAAAAATAACTAAAAATCTCCCGTCTACGGGGAGATTGTGATCCTAAAATAGTCTGTTGTGGTTGCAAGGATATCTAAAGGGGTAATAGCGTTATTGGCCTTCGCTCTGTTCAATCACAGCTTCAGCAGGTGTACGCCCTTGATTGTGGCTTAACGCCTCTGTCCACATAGATAGAAACACGCAAGATGCTAGGAAAATTCCTCCTAACGTCATGGTGAATTTTTTTAACACATCAGCAGTCGATGTACCAAAAAGAGAATCTCCTGATTCACCACCAAATGAAGCACCTAAACCTGTGCTCTTGCTTTCTTGAATCAACACCACGAAACACAACACGGCGCACAATAAAAGAAAGAGAGTCAGAGAGAGAAAATAAAAAAATGTCATCATAGTGTTTGTCCTAAGTCAGGTTAACAATGTTACTAAAGGTTTCTACTGTAAGGGATGCTCCTCCTACTAAGAGGCCATCGATATCTTGCTGCTCTAACAAGGCGGCTGCATTGTCTGGTTTGACAGAGCCTCCATACAAAAGCGGTATTTTCTGTGCAAAGGCCTCTCCAAACTTATTCTGAAGCCATTCGCGACATAAGTGATGCGCTTCTTGAGCTATTTCAGGAGTCGCTGTCAGATCTGTCCCTATCGCCCAAACAGGCTCATACGCGATAATCATCGTCTCCAAAAGAGAAGGTTCTATATCTTCTAAACACTCTGTCAGCTGAAGCGTTAACACCTCTTTTGTGAGTCCATCCATTCGCTCTTGCTCTGTTTCACCAATACACAAAATAGATTGTAACTTCTCCGCCACGGCACGCTTCATTTTCTTATTGATGACAGCATTGCTTTCATGAAATAAACGACGACGTTCCGAATGTCCTAAAATGACAAAACGAGCCCCCGCTTCTACTAGCATGGCAGCAGCAATTTCACCAGTAAATGCCCCCTCAGCAGCATCGTGCATGTTTTGCGCCCCAATCACAAGAGGCGTATTTTTAGAGACATCCACTAAAGATTTAATTGTCGTAAAGGGTACAGCAAGATACACCAATCCTTTAGAATTCTGAATAAGAGGCAAAAGCTCTTTTACAAAATCTAAAGTTTGCTGAACTGTTTTGTACATCTTCCAGTTGCCAACAACGACAACAGGTCGATTCGATTCCTGCATATAGCTCTCCGTTACGCAAAGGTCCAGTATATGCAAAACTTAAGTTGCGCGCTACGAAATTCTTGGAGATTGCAAAAGTTCATCCCGTGCCCGTGAGCGTGCCCGTGCCCGTGCCCGATTCCTAAATATTAGAATGAGGGATAGGGGGAATAAGAATTTCAACTTTTCGTTGCCCTTTAACAAGTCGGGCACGGGCACGCTCACGGGCACGGGCACGGAAGGAACAAAAGCTACTATTTACGTCCCTAACTTCACCAAAGGAGCCGCTTCATCAGCATTCTTTTGCTGCAAGGCCAACTGACCACACGCAGCGGCAATATCATCGCCTTTCGTGTAACGGCAGGTGTTTGGAATGCGACAGCCAAATAGTACGCTGCGGAACGACTTTATCGCCTTCTTATCAGGACGCTTAAGCTTGATTCCCAAGACTGGATTATAAGGAATTAAATTTACGGTACATTGACGTCCACGCAATAAATGAGATAACTCATGCGCATGATCAGGATGATCATTAATACCGGCAATCATTGTGTATTCGTACGTAATATCGCGTTTTGTCTTTTGGGAATATTCATCCATCGCTTCCATGATTGTGTCTAGAGGATATTTACGCGCGTATGGGATGATCTTTTGGCGAATCTGTTGATTAGGAGCGTGTAACGATAAGACAAGATTGACTTTCAACCCTTCAGTTGTAAGACGCTTAATCCCCTCAACAATACCGACTGTGGAAACAGTAATGCGGCGCTGGGAGATATTTAACAATGCTGGATCACTCAACATGCGAATCGATTTCACAACAGGATCGTAATTTTTGAAAGGCTCTCCCATCCCCATGTAGACGACGTGCGAGACCCTTTCATCTTTTTCTGCAAGCCAGCCATTTATGCGCAGGACCTGTTCTAAAATTTCAGCAGGACGCAGATTACGCACAAACCCATTTTGACCCGAAGCACAAAAAGCGCAGCGCGCCGGACATCCCACCTGCGAAGAAACACATACTGTGCGTCGATCTCCAGAACAAATCAAAACAGATTCAACTAAACTGCCATCTGGTAATTTCCATAAAAACTTGTAAGTCTCTAAGTCTGTGGATGGAAGAATACGAACCAGCTCTAAAACGGACAGTTTTACCAATGATTTCAGTTTTTCGCGCATGTCTTTGCTTAGATTGGTCATTTTTTCCCAATCAAGCACACCTTTGACATAGACCCAATCAATTAATTGCTTAGCATGGAACTCCCGCTCACCCTGGCTTTTTAGCCACTCTGCTAGTTCTTCAGCTGTTAAATCACAAAAATCTATCATAATTGAGTCCAAACGGTACGTTTTAAAAAGCTATAATACAATAATTAATCATTAAAATCAACTAAGGGGACTCTGTCCCCTTAGAACCCCTGCCAAAGGGTATGAACCCTCTGGACTCCCATTGTGGTGAGGTTTTCGAAAAACAACATTACAGATACCTCAAAGAAGGTAGCTAGGAGACCGTAAAAAAAACAGGCCGCCAGGCCTGAAGGTAACCAGGGCGTCCCGCCCTGAAAAAAACTGGCTGGAACGGTCTAGCGACCTTACTTTATAACCCTATCCTTTCTCTTCCGTAAGGACTAATAATTTCGTTAGCTTCTATCGATAAATCTAAATTATATATACGACTTTGTAGATAAAATTCGATTTAAACACATACAAATCATATTATATATATTAGGATTATAATGATGTTAATAGAACATCCCATAAAAAACAACTTTTTTTACAACAAAGCTGAAAAAAATGAACGATAGCAACGATTTAACGATATGATCGATGATGGATTGAAAACGATAATCTCTCTATCAATCATCTATCGTTATAATCGTTATATCCTCTTTATCGTTAAATAAGTTCGTATCTACGAATAAAAAAATATGCATTTAGTATCTTGTTATCTACCAGAGAAAGCAACCTTTAGACTGTGAATCCATAATTTAATAAAACGCTTGATATCTTTTTGGTGCCAAAGCCAACGCAAGGTCGCTCCTATGCCAAAAAAATGATAAATCGTCTTCATTGTTTCCCAAAAATGGGTAATCACCATTTGCCGAGTCACCAATCTTAAATCGTAATCAATAAAGATACGTTTAATGCTCGCAAAGCGAAAATCTGACTCCAAAAAGAAGCGACACATGAGCTCAAATCCCCCGCGCATGTTATATTGCGGATTAAATTTCCCAATTTTTCGCAACGCATCTGCGCGAAACCAACACGCCTGCAAGCTAGTCGGCTGCTGCCCATTTTTTAACAAATCTAATGTCAAAACGCGATACAGTATTTTTACTTCTGTGCGCGCCTCCCTTAAAATCGTTCCGCAATAAACCATCTGCGGCTTGTCATTGTCTATCGCAAGGGACATCATCTGTTTTAATGTGGCTTGATAGGTGTAAAAATCTCCAGGATTAAGAAAATTTACATACTCTCCGTCAGCTAAAGACAATCCCTTATTAAAGGACTCATAACGTTTGCATGACGAAATCGACACAATTCTTAACTTCTCGCTGCGATACCCTTTGATCACTTCTGTTGTTCGATCATCGGAACTATCGACCACAATCACTTCAAAATTAGGGTAATCCTGATTTAAAATACTCTCTAGTGTGGAAGAAATTAACGGAGTACAGTTACAGGTTGGAATGACAATTGACACTTTCGGCAAATCTTTGTCTGCATGCTTGATCTCAAACGAATCGGAAAAATTTTCCAGCAACGGAACAGCCTCTTCCTCTCGTGAAGAAGAAAACGACTTATCTTCAAAATACGTCTCGTCTTTATTGCTTTCCATAATTCCATCATACGGAAGAGATACATGTTCACAAAGTAACCAAGCCGTCCCGGCCTGCAAAAAAAAACAGATGAGACTGCGGGCTACCTTGTTTGATCCAATCGTCTATTTTTCACAGCCTCGATCGGGCCTTCCGTCTAGTGAACATGTACCGGAAAGAGTTATTTTTCTTAAATGTATATTTTTTTTGACTTTTATTTAGTTCGCGTTTATCTGTCAGTTTAATAGCGTTTATTTAATAACTTATGTCTATCTGGAGATAAATTGATGAAAAACATAATATTTACTATATTATTATTAATGAGTGTAGTTTTATTTTCGTGTGATTCTCACCCTAAAAGCAAACCCTCTAATATCATGCCCATGGAATCAGCTGCCTCAGCCATTAGCTTAGGCGACACTTACAAAACTGAAGCGGATCAAGAGTTACTTAAGCAAATACGTCATACCTTTCATGAAGATCCCTCTGTTGAACACATCGCCCAACACATCCACGTCAAAATTATCAATGGACAAGTATCTTTAAGAGGTATTGTGAGCAGCCGACAAGAAAAAGAACATCTCATTGACAAAGTCAAAGATATCCATTCTATTAAACGCATGTCAGAGCATCTAGAGATCAGTGGACGAGAGACTGTTTTTGCCTATACGATCTTAAAACCCGCCCCACTCTTAGTTGCCGACAATGAAAAAGAGGAAGATGAAGAGGAGGAAGAGGAAGAAGAGGAGAAAGAAACTTTGAATGACTCTTCGAATGGCGATTTGTCTCCTAGGGCATAACATGCCCTATTTGGAGTGCGGTGGGCTTGCCACCGCTTTCATAGGGTTCGGCTTGACGAACCCATCTAAGAATACTTGTATACAACTTACAACCATATTTTCTAAGAAACATCGGCAAGCCGATGTTTATGAAAACGGTGGCAAGCCACCGCACTCCAAAAAGGAAATAATAACTACGACCGAGGCATGCTCTCATGCATATACGAAGGGCTCACCTCAACAAATTCGGCCTTGCGTTGAAGTTCCTTAATATTGCGAGCCCCACCATACGTCATGCCGCTACGCAGGCCCCCCATTAGGTTATCAATCAACTGCTGAGCCTTTCCGCTAACTGGAGCCCAGAAATCAACTCCCTCTGCCACTGTTTTTTCTTTTAGTGAACCGTAGAAGTGATTTTGAAAATCTTCGCTCGCTTGACCGCGATATTTTGCCTTACGAACTCCTGAAAAATCCTGTTTTGTCGCTGAACTTTCTTCCGTCAAAGCAAATAGCTTGCCTATCATCACAGTACTTGCCCCTGCAGCTAACGCTAGAACCACATCGCGACTATTTCGAATCCCACCATCCGCAATCAGAGGAATACGCAATTTTTCCGCTATCCTAGCGCACTCTTCGATCGCACTAAATTGAGGCACACCAAAACCGGTCACCATACGTGTCGTACAGGCGGCCCCAGGTCCCACACCTACTTTAACAGCATCTGCACCTGCATTAACAAGATCGTGGTAGGCCATTGGAGTACACACATTGCCTGCTATCACATCCTTGTCGGGGTGTTTTTTCTTAATTTCTTCAATCACATCAAACATGCGGTTGGAGTGCCCATGCGCTACGTCGATGCATACTCCAACAGCTCCTAAGTCAAGCAATTGATGAATTTCAGCTAATTTGTGTGTCTGAATACCACAGGATATAAATGTGCGATCGCGATAACGCTCCACCCATTTTATCTGTGTTGCCAGATCCGTAAACCGATGAAAGATAGGAAGTGATCCATTATGTAGCAAAAGATCGGCTAAGTCTTCACCAATCACCGTATCCATATTGGAGGCGATCAAAGGAATTTGCACCTTACGATCACGTGTCAACCATGTTTCGAGACTTGGTTCTGTGCGTGAAGGGATGTTATTGAATTGGGGAACGAGAGCGACGTCATCAAAGGAATACGCACGTTTCATATTAGCCTCCTGTTTAGACCTTGATTGCTACCCAAACTTGTTGCAAAAATCGATTTTTTTGATTCAGCATTCTTAAATCAGTTTGAAGGCAAGGGTTCCTCCCTTGCCAAAAATTGAGATAATAAAGATGAGGCTAAAGGGTGATTTTAGCAGCAATGTCACATATATTAATTATATCAATACATCGTTACATATCATGCATCCTTATTCTCATCTAGATCTTTCTATTACATGCCATCTGCTTCCTATAGCGCCTCGGCGAGGGATTACCCTTGCCTTCGTTGCTATAGTTGCATCTGCCATGTACTAAAAAGCTCTAGCCGAGGTTTGGGTAGTAATCAGGGTCTAGTCAAATTTAGTATCCAATACCGATTGATAACATTGCATCAAATGGGTGACACCATTGATGGCTCGATGTGGTTCTGTTTCAGGGGGTAGCCCACAAGATGCTGCGATGGCATTTTTCGAAAGATTGCCTTCTTTTATATCTTTCAATGTTTCGCGATTTTTCACATGCAACATGGTCCAATACATCGAAGCTAAATCTAACCAGTGATAAGGCCAGTTCAAGCTCTCTTGTGTGTAAACATCGATGATTTGAGAGAAAAATCCGCGATCAAAAGATGGATTTTGGCAGATAAACACCGCCTCACCACGCTTGATAAGCAAAGATTCAAAAAGAATAATAATCTCGTCTCTCACTTCTTGAATTGGTTTTCCCTTAGAGATAAGACCCCAAGTGTAGCCATTAACTTTAATGCTAGAAGGATCTGTCTTTTCCCAGTCCTCCTTAGAAATTTGAATCAAGCTTTGATAAATGCCTTTCAATTGATTCGATGGAATGTCAATGATTTGACACGCCACATCAATCGCCCGATGCTTAGTGGGATCTAATCCCGTCGTTTCTATATCCAAAAAAATTGCACGCATAAGAGTAAAACAGTAAGGTTTAAGGAAGGACAGATCTAAACACATTCTCCTGATCTTCGACAAGAAAATTGTACAATAAATTCTTTTCAATACTTGACTTGTGACAATATTGATTAGATTTTTTCAATTATCTACTTGGGGAGACTTATACTTGCAATCCTGTCCTCTTTGCTTTATTCTGTATCTCCAAAACTTTTAGGTAGGCATCACATGGAAAAACGCATCTTAGCAACCGAATTGCATCAATATCCTAACCAAAATGTTCTCCTACGTGGATGGCTAAATAATCTACGCGCTTTTGGTAAATTAAATTTTCTGATTTTACGCGACCGTTCAGGCCTTGCACAAGTTGTGATCCAGGATAAAGCCGAATTTTCAAAAATTGCTCACCTACAACCTGGAACAATCTTAACAATACGTGGTCAGGTTGTCGCATCTTCACAAGCTGAACTTGGATGTGAAATCATCAATCCACAGATCACTGTAGACGTCCCAATCACCGAAGTCCCCCCTGTAGACTACTATAAACCAGAAATTCAGTCAGATCTTGACTTCATTCTCGATCACCGCCCCCTATCTTTACGCAATCGTCAAATTCAAGCCGTTTTTAAAATCCAATCAGGGATTGCTCACGCTTATCGCCTATTTATGTTCGAACAGGTTAAAGCAGTCGAATACTTTGCCCCTAATATCATCGGAGCTTCTTCTGAAGGGGGCGCCGAATTCTTTAATGTCGATTACTTTGGTTACACAGCCACACTTGCTCAGAGTAGTCAGCTGTATAAACAGATCATGGTCGGAGTCAATGAGCGTGTCTTCGCGCTAATGCCATTCTTCCGCGCTGAAAATTCTAATACCTCTCGACACCTTACTGAAGGCAAGCAATTTGAATTTGAAATGGGCTTCTTTGACCACTGGCATGAAATTCTCGACATCCAAGAAAATTGCGTCAAATTTATCATCAAATACCTCAACGCCAATTACGCTAAAGATATTGCCACGCTAAATGGAAATATCATTACAGCTCCTGAACATGTTCCCTTCCCACGCCTGACATTTGCGGAAGCTCAGGAAATCTATTTTCAACGCTCTGGAATTGATGAACGCCATGAACCCGATCTAAGCCCTGCTGCAGAACGCGAATTGTGCCGCTACTCAGCAGAAAAATTTGGAACCGATTGCGTCTTTGTTATTGATTGGAAAACAGCAAAACGTCCCTTCTACGCTGCTCCAAAAGAAGAAAATCCAGAACTCTCTAACACTTTTGACCTCCTTTGCAATGGAACAGAAATTACGTCTGGAGGAGAGCGGCGCCATACGTATGACTCTATGATCGACGGACTGCACTCAAAAGGAATGGACCCCAGCAATTTTGGCGACTACCTAAGCATCTTTAAACATGGAATGCCTATCCACGGTGGTTTTGGAATGGGATTGGAACGGTTGACAATGACCATTTTAAAACTTAAAAATATCCGCGAAGCTTCTCTCTTCCCATCAGATCCAAAGCGCATTGCCGGCAATCGCATTAAAGCGCGCATTTTCTTTGGAAGCGAAAACATCCGCAATGAAATCATTCGCCTAATGAAAAATAGCGATATCACTTTTGAACACCTTATCCATGAGCCCACACCAACTTCCGAAGACTCTGCTCGCGTTAGAGGTACTTTACCCCAAGAAGGTGTCAAAGCTTTGATTTTGCGAGGCAAAAGCAGCAAGAAAAACTACCAACTCAACATTCCCTCTCACCTAAAGCTCGATATGAAAGCCGTTGCAGATTTAGTGGGAGAGAAATGTGAATTTGAAAGCCCTGAAATTATTAAAGAACGCTTTGGTCTAGTTGTGGGTGGAGTTCCTCCTTTTGGACAACTTCTCAATTTAGATACCTTCTTTGATGAAGCAGTCTTAAATAGCAAACGCACTGCGTTCAATTGTGGACTACAAACAGAATCAATCATTATGAACACTCAAGACCTTGTTAAGCTGATTCAGCCGAAACTAGGCCGGTTTGCGAAGGAATAATAAATGGCTATTCCTCAACAAAAAATGCGGGAACTGGTTTTCCAAATGCTCTATAGCCATGATGTGGGCCATGTCAACGAAACCGATATGGTTGCTTTTCTAATGGCAGAGCTCTCTGTGACTCGACAAGCTGTCAAACAAGCGCAAGAACGGGTACGTCAACTCCTCACGCATCAAACCGAAATTGATGCGCTAATCACTCAAAACACCTCTTCCTATGAGTTTGATCGCATTCATAGTGTCGAACGCAATGTGTTGCGTTTAGGAGTCTTTGAATTACTTTATGATGATGCCATTCCCCCAAAAGTAGCAATAGCTGAAGCGCTTCGTTTAGCAAAAAAATTTGGATCACCCGAATCGGTCTCCTTTGTCAACGCAATCATAGACGGTATCTACCAAAAAAGTGCCCCTAAACAGCAACCTGATTAGGTAAAATAGATGGGCACCCTTTCCTTTCAAGAAAATAAATTGCTAAGTGCACTATGCACGTTTGGTATCGGAGGACCCGCCCGCTACTTTGCAGAAATACACTCAATCCCTGAAATGCAACAAGCTATTTTGGTATGCCTTGAGAGGCAAATCCCCTATTTTATCCTAGGCAAAGGATCCAACTGCCTATTCGACGATCGCGGATTTAATGGCGCAGTTTTTTTAAATAAAATTGATTTTTTGGAAAGACCTTCTACAGAAGTCTATCACGTCGGCGCAGGATATAGCTTTTCTTTATTAGGAACACAATCTGCACGCCATGGAATGTCCGGATTAGAATTTGCTTCAGGTATCCCAGGAAGTGTTGGGGGCGCCGTTTTTATGAATGCCGGAGCCAACGGACGCGAAACATGCGAATCCTTGGAATCTGTAGATTTTGTAGATGAATCTGGTCAGTTTGTCACACTGAAAAAAAATGAACTGCACTTTGCCTATCGCACATCCTCATTTCACCATAAAAAAGGCGCAATCGTAGGGGCTACATTTGTCCTTACGCCGCTAGAAACTGCCCGCGCCAAACAGATCGAAATCATCACCTATCGCAAGAAAACACAACCTTATGGGGATATGTCCGCGGGTTGCATCTTTCGCAACCCTAACTGCGGCCATGCGGGTGCTTTGATTGACCAAAGCGGACTTAAAGGAACACAAATTGGCGATGCTAAAGTTTCCGAAATCCACGCTAACTTTATCGTAAACGTTGCGAATGCCTCCTCCAAAGAGGTCCTCGAGCTTATTTCTTTAGTCCAGGCACAAGTTAAATTAAAAACAGGTGCTGACCTGCAAAGCGAAGTGCGCTACATTTCCCCTGAAGGTGTACATGAGTGACTTTCGTGCAGACCTCCATTGCCACAGCACATGTTCCGATGGTTCCTTTACACCCATTGAACTTGTTCAATTGGCAAAGCAAATCGGGTTAAATGGTCTTTCCATTACGGATCACGATACAATCGCAGCCTACGAAACAGCTGTAGAAGCAGCTCAACAGGCAAATATTACCTTGTTGTCAGGAGTTGAATTTTCTGCGGGTCATAAAGGAGTAAGCGTACATATTTTAGGATACGCCTTTCCCTTTCATAGCCCCCTCTTACAAGCCTTTAGTCAGAAACATCAATTGCGTCGTGAAAAACGCAATCTTGACATGATAGCTCTTATATCGGCACAAGGGATGCCTTTAACTCTTGAAGAGGTGTTAGGTTTTTCTCCGCAAGCTGTAGGATCGATCGGACGTCCTCACATCGCCCTAGCCATGTCTAAGAAAGGATTTGTGGCTTCGCCTCAAGATGCCTTTAAACTTTATTTAACTGAAGATAAACCCTGTTTTGTTAAAGGGGAAATGTTCAGTGTTGAAGAGACAATTGATACACTCCATCAAGCCGGAGGAGTATCCATTATCGCCCATCCTCATTTAATCAAGGATGAAGCTACGTTACGCGATCTTTTAAACATGCCCTTTGATGGCATAGAGGGCTACTATGCCCGTTTTCAGCCCTACCAAAATGCGCGTTGGCTTGATATTGCCAAAAAGAAAAATTGGCTGATAACTGGGGGATCTGACTTTCACGGCGATTTCAAACAAAATAGCTCTCTTGGTTCCTCTTGGGTACGTAGCGAAGTGTTCTCTACCCTTCAAAAGCACGCAACCGCACTATAACCATGTTGTATAATGAATTAATCCAAAAGCTGTATCACGTTAACCTCTTTGGAGGCATGAAACTTGGACTCCAAAACTGCCTACACCTTAGTAAAGCCATAGGAAATCCAGAAACATCTTTCGAGATCATTCATGTCGCAGGCTCCAATGGTAAAGGGAGTGTGACAAAAAAAATTGCATCCTCTCTTCAAGCTGCAAGATACCGTGTAGGGCTTTACACATCTCCTCATATCTCTTGCTTTCGCGAAAGAATACGCATTAACGATACGATGATTTCTGAAGCCTCCGTCACAGCCTTATTACCCAAATTGTTTGATGCTGCAGAAAAACAAAAAATCTGTCCAACATTTTTTGAATTTACAACCTTATTAGCTCTCAGCTACTTTGCAAAGGAAAATATTGACATTGCTGTATTGGAAGTTGGAATTGGCGGACGTTTAGATGCCACCAATATTGTTACTCCAAAGCTATCTGTTATCACGTCCATCAGCTTAGAGCACACTGAAATTTTAGGTCAAACCATAGAGGCCATTGCTTTAGAAAAAGCAGGAGTCATTAAGCCTCATATTCCCGTTGTTATCGGCCCACATACTCCTCAAAACCTGCTTATGGAAATAGCCAAAAAGCGAAATAGCCCTTGTGTTATCGTTTCGGAAGACTGCATTTCCTTCGAAGAAGAAAATAATGCAATAGCAAAAAAATGCCTAGAGGTTCTTCATATACCTGAAAGCGCCATTCAACAGGGACTAGCCAGTCGTCTGCCTTGCCGCTTAGAAATTCTGCAAGCCACGGATCTTCCTAAATATACTCCGACACATTTTCCTCATTGCTTGATTCTAGATGTTGCACACAATCCAGATGGTATCCAACATCTTTTGGATGCTCTTCGTTTAAAATTTCCTACAACTTCTATCCGAGTCATTTGCGGATTCTCCAAAACAAAAGATATCTTAGGTTGCCTCCGTTTGCTAAAAAATCAAGTGCAACAATTTCACTTAGTAGAATCGAAAAATGACCGTGGCGCTACTCCAGACCATCTCAAGGACTTTTTGCTACAACTAGGGGTTCCTCTTTCTTCCATTTTTATCGATGCCACCATTGAAGAAACAGTCTCTAATGCAATGAATGCGGCAGCTACCCAAAACCAAATTCTCCTCGTTTGTGGAACGTTTTTTATTATGGGTGATGTACGTCACGCTTTAGGCATTGATGAACCTCAAGATGCGATCGATCTAAATGAGAGAAAGCGATGAGTTTCCACAAACCCCATCTTGATATGGCTCACAGCCTTTGGCACGAATCTGTCCAACCAGGGGACACTGTCATTGATGCAACCTGCGGCAATGGACAAGACACACGCATTCTTGCAAAATTAGCTCTCAATGCACATCAAGGCACCCTTTTTGCTTTGGATATCCAAGCACAAGCAATCGTAACAACTCGCAATCTCCTTGAACAAGAACTCCCACAAGACCTTTTTAATCGGATTACTTTTTTAGAACAGTGCCATTCCCATTTTCCAGAAGCTGTTCTTGAAAATTCTGTACGTCTTATCATATACAACCTGGGCTACTTGCCCGGAGCCAATAAGGCTTTGACAACACGCACCGAAACAACTTTACAAAGTCTTCAAGAAGCTCAAAAGCTACTACTGGAAAATGGAATCATTTGTGTGACTTGTTATCCAGGACACGATGAAGGAAAAAAGGAAGAAGCTGCCCTATTAGACTATGTGCGTTCTTTGCCCACAACTGAGTGGCAGGTGTCATTTACACAGTGGGTTAATCGTGTTGGAGCTCCCAGTTTACTGGTCCTGAGAAAGGCGTGAGTTATATCGAGTATTCGTTTTGTTTTTTATCACGAAAGAAGCCAGTTGTAGAAGTGTTCGATTTGTTTTTTACCACAGAGACACAGAGAGCACAGAGAAGGGCATTGCAGACGTTTCCGTTGTTGCGTTTTTGCGCTTTGAGGCTAATGGTGATTGGTTTTTCGATACCTTTTTAAAAAGCTGAGGCTTTTTAAAAAGG
>JACDHD010000107.1 GCA_013821265.1 Parachlamydiaceae bacterium
TGCTTTTAGCAAGTCGGGCACGGGCACGCTCACGGGCACGCTCACGGGCACGGGCACGGAAAAGGACAGCAAGTCGGGCACGGGCACGGAAAGGGGGGACCGAACTAGATCCTAGGCAAACTAATTGTGAAGGTTGACCCCTCACCAAGTTTCGACGCTACAGACACATCTCCACCATGTTTTTCCACAACCGTTTCCACAATGGATAGCCCAAGGCCCGATCCACCTAGTTTTCGAGAATGTGCCTTGTTGACAGTGTAGAAGCGATGAAAAATCTGTTCTAAATCATTTTCTGGAATGCCTATTCCCTTATCGGCAATTTTAAGTTGGATTCGCTGTTCCACATGATCCAACGAAACAGTGATTTTTGCCGGAGGATGCGAGTACTTAGCTGCATTTTCCAAAAGATTCATCACTGCCATTTCGAGCAAACTAGGATCACCCGTGATAAACATTTCATGTTCGGGAATTTTATTAATGGTGATGAAACTGCCCGGGTAGAGGTCTTGGAGAACTAAGCAGCATTTTTGCACAACCTCGTGAAGATCGCATTCGATCAGACGCGAGTGTGGAATATTTTCGATGTCGGTTAGGACGAGAAGGTCCTTCACTAAGCTGGACATCCGTTTGCAATTTTGCAAAATCTTGTTTGTGATTTTGGCACAGGTTTCAGCAGGTAAATCAGGGTGATCGTGCAGCGTTTCAGCAAATCCACGTATGATCGTAATAGGCGTCTTCAGCTCATGCGAAGCGTTTGCAATGAAGTCTTTGCGCATGTTGAGAAGCTTATAATGTGTCGATTTGTCCTCCATCACAAGAACAGCACCGCTGTCGTTCGCTTTAGGGATGGCAATCACATCTAAGAAAAACTTTTGATCTTGACGCCTAATCTCGACAGTTTCCGTCAAAATTTTGTGTGTCTGTTGGCAATTGATCAACAGTTGTAAACAGGTATCATTATGAATCAGATGCGATGGTTTGCCAAATAGGGCTTCACGCGAAATACCAAGTAGATTTAATGCCATCTGGTTTGCGTAAGTAACAATCTGATGCTGATCGATCGCAATAACCCCTTCCACAAGTGATTCTAGAACCGTTGAGGTTTCATTGCGCTCTTGCGTCAGGATATCGATGTTGCTTTGAATCTTTGTTGAAAGAAGGTTTAGCGTATCTGCAAGGGTTTGAACATCTTCGTAGGCGCTGGCATCTGTTGCAATCCTAGGTAGGGTTTGAATCCGTCCATCTTGGTACGGTTTGATCGTCGTGATAATGCGTTGAATAGGCATGGTGAGGCGATTAAGAATAATCCAAGTCATCAAGCTAAACAGAAGCAAAGCAACACTTGAGAGGGCGATCAGATTGAATTCCACGTTGTGGGTTAGGTCTGAAACGAATTTAAAGGGAAAAGCTGTACGCAACACATAGGTTTTGTCTTGAAACTCAAACGCTTCGGCATGGTAAACAAAGCGTTGTCCTAGCAGCTTGGAGTCATCTTCATAAAATCCAGTACCCTCTTCAAACGCCTGCTCTACTTCGGGATGGACGGCTGTTTGCTGGTTAAACTTTGGGCCTAGTAGCCGTTTTGTATAGGAGTCATATAGAAGTTTGCGTTCGTTGGTGATCAAGCTCACGCGAAAGAAAATTAGGGCGCGTTGATCTTTTAATCTCTGGACAAGGGCATAGTCATTAGATTCATGGCGAATGCGTTCGATGAGCTCTGAAGAACGTTCCTTAAGCAATTTTAAAACGGTTTGTTGCACCATGAACGATGCAAGAGGATAGATCACCGTCATTAAGATTAACACTGCAGAGAGATAGCTAATTAAAATTTTTTGGCGCAAGCTGAAGGGAAGTTTTTTCATAGCTATCTGAATAGGCCTCAACCTAAGAAATCTTAATTAAGGTACTAATTTGGAGTGTGGTGGCAAGCCACCGCACTCCAAAACAGAACAGTGTATTAGGCCTTCCCAGAAACTGATGCCACTGCACCTGTTACGTTGCCTATACGTGCTCCTGTTGACAATGCTGGTAGACTTATTCCAGCACCAGCTGCTGCACCTGCTGAAGCTGCGCTTGCTGTTGGGGGAACTCGGGTTTGCAATTGGACACGCACATCGTCATTTTCATGTTCGGCACTTTCCATGAGCGGTAAGTCTGGACTATCTCTTCCGCTTTGAGCAAAGGCTGCAGAAGCTTCACCCTCCTCTTCAAGAGCACCAGCACCTCTTCCTCCTCTATCCCCTAATGCTGCTTTTTTTCCTGTAGCTTCACCTTCGTATAAAGAGCGCAAAAAAGCAAAACAGACACAGGCGACACCAATATGAACTGCAACCGCAATCGCGTACATTGCACAATAAAGTCCTGTTGTAATTGCGATGATCTTTGCCTTACCGATATGCTGTTTAAATGTTTCCTCAGGAAGCAAAATTTTAGCTACAACAGCTAAAGCGAATGGGGCTAAGACGATTGGAGTTGGAAGAAATAGACATCCAATAGCAACTGGCGACATGCGTAATGCTATGCTCGCATTTCCTGCATCCGCTTTGCCAAATGTCTCTCCAATTTTTTTATCAGCACTTTTAAATAGCGAATGGTTTGTATATTGGTTTGCAATATTCCAAGGAAATCCCGTTGCTTCCTGTTTTTTTCCGAATGAAATTCCAAATGGCATATAACCCCTTATTGTTAGTTAATTTTACAACATGATAGCAATGTAATGTTAAGATTGTATAAATCAATCCTAAAATCGAACAGTGTGTACTACAACTCTTTAAATATCAATGGTTTTAATCAGTGGTTTCGGAGAACGAAGTGTGAGATCTTCATATCCATTTTCAGTGATGATCACCGTGTTTTCAATGCGGACTCCTCCTAAATCTGACAAATAGATTCCTGGTTCGATTGTCACCACCATGCCAGCTTCTAACACCATGTCTTTGTATGGAGCGCCATTGCGAATAGCGGGCAATTCATGAATTTCTAATCCTACGCCATGCCCAAGACTATGTGTAAAATATTCACCATATCCTTTGGCACTGATGTGATCACGCGCTGCCTTGTCTAGTGCACCGATGGTAGTTCCAGGTTTACACATCTTTAACGCTGCTGCTTGAGCTTCTTGTACGATCGCGTGAATGGCAAGCATCTTGGGATTAGGTGTTCCATAATACACCATGCGGGTCATATCAGAATGGTAATGTTCAAAATTGACACCGATGTCCACAAGAACAGCATCACCAGGTTTTAATCTTTCATCACCTGCACGGTAGTGAGGCATCGAACTGTTTTTGGCAAAGGCGATAATCGGTTCGAAAGCAAGGCCTTTGCTGCCTTTTTTCTTCCAAAACAGTTCTAGCTCAAGAGCTAGCTCTGCTTCAGAAATACCTGTCCTCAAATGTGAGCACACAAAGTCGAAGCCTTGAGATCCTAATAGTGCTGCCTCGCGTAAGCGTTGGCACTCGTATGGATCTTTGATCATACGTAGCGTTCTAATAGGGTTATCAAGAGATTTTAGAGAAATTGTGGCCTTTGTGTATTCGTTGAGACTTTTTTCGATCGCTAGGTAGTGCTTGTGCGAACAGGTTTCCCCGTCAACACCTAAGGTTTGAACACCAGAGCAATTCCATGCCTTAAGGAGTTGTTGTAAGGGGTCCTGACTTGTTTCGACCAATTCGACAGGAACTGGGCTACTTTTTTTGCACATTTCGTAGTAGCGTGCATCGACAAACAGAGTGGGTTTGTTTGAGAGAAGAAGTTTTCCTGCTGAAAGTTGGAGACCAGTGAGGTAGTAGAGATTAATTTTATCTTCGATGAGTAGTGCGTTGCAATTCCACTCTTCAAGATGCTCTAAAGCGTTTTGTATGCGTGTCATATTCATGCCATTCTCCTAACTATTTTCATATCTTGTTCTTTATGGACAGAATGAGGCAATTGCATAAGTCGGAAAGTTTGTCATTTTCCTGTTTGGAGTGCGGTGGCTTGCCACCGCTTTCATAGGGGGCGGCTTGCCGGCCCCATTCACAGTTCGTTGTGACC
>JACDHD010000060.1 GCA_013821265.1 Parachlamydiaceae bacterium
GAAGATATAAAATGCTAACCTACCTTTTTTTATGCAATAAAAAGAAAATATTTTTTTTAAGAAACAACCTTAAACATCTTATCTTGCTCAAAACTAAAAACTTACGTTAAAAAGTGCTAAAGTCGAGTCTGTGTCTCTGTGGTAAAAAACAAAACGAACACTTCTGCAACTGGCTCATCTTCTCATATGGTAAAAAACAAAACGAATACTTTTGCAATTGCCTCACTCTCAATCAATCCATTGTCTTTGCTCTTGTTCAAAAACCAGAACTACGAGATAATTGACCCAACTTTATACATTAGTGACTGAAAATGAAAGCGTTCCTTCATTCTTTTTTCTTTTTATTTATCATTTCCCTCTGCTCCTTCCTAACCCTAAATAACCTACAAGCCCTCGATAGTTACACAGTCCGCGTTGAAGGAGATATAGACCCAGACCTCATGCAACTACTAGAATCGGCTTCTCAGCTAATCCTCTTGCGTGAATCCCCTCCAGCTACTCCCACAGGACTACGCGCTCGCGCTGAAGCCGACATCGATAACTTCCTAAAAGCGCTGCACAGCCAAGCTTATTTCAATGCAAAAGTTACCCTCGACTACAATTTTGAACAATCACCCCCAACAGTCTTTGTAATAGTGGATTCTGGTCCTGTATATCCTCTCGCTGCATTTGAAATTCTCAAAGCTCCTGATTGCTCTGGATCCCAGTTCCCCTATGAAACGATCGAACTGTGTGAGCTAGGAATTGAAATCGGTTCCCCGGCTCTTCCAAAAAATATTCTTGTTGCTGAAGAGTCATTGATCCATCTACTGGAAGCTTGGGGTTATCCCCTAGCAACGATAAAGAAGCGCGAAGTGCTAGCTGACCAAACGGAACAAGATGTATTAGTCGCTCTCTATGTGGACAGCGGTCCTCTTGCTTACTTCGGCCCAACACAAATCTATGGTAAGGGATGTGTACGTCAATCCTTTTTTGAGAAAAAAATAGCCTGGAGTGCTGGTCAGGCGTACGATCCTTATTTTGTCGAACGCACGCAAATGGCTCTTGAAGCAAGCGGACTATTTAGCTCGATCGCCATTCGACATGCAGAAGAAACCGACTGTGAAGGTATCTTGCCCATGGAAATCGAAGTTGTTGAAGGCAAGCATCGCAGCGTGGGGTGGGGGGTAACTTACAACACGGAACGTGGCCCAGGCGTAACTGCTGAATGGGAAAATCGCAATAAATATGGTTCTGGAGAAAAGCTCAGCGCTGACATCGATCTGTGGAGGGAAGCGCAAACTGCCCACCTCGCCTATATCATTCCCGACTACCAATGTGTCGGTCAAGATTGGCTGTGGCTTGCAGAATTCCAACATGAAAAAACACGCGGTTATACCGATATCTTTTTTAGCCTCTCAAGCATCATAGAAAGGCAGTTAAATCCAAATTTGCGCATTTCCTACGGAAGTACCTACAAGTGGTTACATGATCTACGCTCTGATACTAACGGCATTTACAATCTGTTTAAAATCCCACTGGCAATGCGCTGGAGCAATGCCAACAGCGTTCTAGATCCCACCCGCGGACGAACGATCAACTTGAAGATCACCCCTACAGCGGAATTGCTTGGTAGACAATTTGGTTACTGTACAGCCACATTGGTTACCTCCAGCTACTACCCTCTTTCGCACAGTGAACAATGGGTACTCGCAACAAAACTGATGTTGGGCAGCATCTTTGGATCGGGTCGTCGCACAATTCCTGCCTCTGAACGTTTTTATGAAGGATCTGAAAACACTCTTCGCGGTTATCACTATCAAACAGTCAGCCCCCTAAATGCCCATAACAAACCAATTGGGGGTCGGTCGATGTTTATTTACACGGCTGAAATGCGCGTTCGAGCCACAGAAACCCTCGGATGGGTGCTCTTTTCCGATATTGGAAATGTTTACGCCGCTACTTTTCCACAGCTTGATCACAAATTATTAAAATCTGTAGGATTCGGCCTGCGCTACCACACTCCGGTAGGTCCACTACGTTTTGACTTTGCAGTTCCATTAGATCGACGTCGACACCTAGACCCGCGCTTTCAAGTATATATCAGCATTGGGCAGGCGTTTTAGATGAAAAAATGGATTTTTTATATTTTCCTATCTTTACTAGTTGGAACGTTCCTTGTAGCGATTGCTCAACGCAATCGCATCAAGGACTACGCTATTGCATCTCTTGTCGCACAAATCCAAACCCAGACAGGTTGCCAAGTTAAATTGGAAGAGGTCGAGCTATCGCTCCCGCTATCTCTTTCCATCAAGCACTTGGCGGTCTGTCAGGAAAATGCCCCTATTGCTCACATTGACAATCTGCAATTAGTTCTGCACCCATGGGACTTTTGGTATAGCGGTGTTGTCATTCATGCCATCTACATGGAACGCGCTCACTTCGAAGCATTTCCACAATGCACAAGCTCCTCTGCAATATCTTCTTCTGCTATTCCAGAAAATAAGCCCTATATCGACTTACAGGACCTTCAGATCGATCACTTCACGATTTCCAAAAACATCCAAGATCATCTTCCATTAGAATACAGACCTTTTCTGCATCACCCTTTGATTGTTCACGCCAAGGCATCTCTTGACCCCTATAGTCAAGAAGCTTTAATCGATATCAGTCTAGCCGATGTCCAGACTCCTCACGCCAAAACACATCTCGTTGCAGCTTTTAGCGAACAAGAGGACAATGTGCAATTGCAAGCGCGCCTAATCGAATCTGACCAGGGATTGATCTCCAAGCAACATCCTCTCCTACCAGGATATGCCTTTCACGCGTCCATGCAAGCGGCTGCGCCCAAAGAGAGTTGGAACGCTTTAATCAGCTATCACCTGCCTGAACATGAGATCATCGGCGACCTTCAAATTAGCTATCACACCGATTCTGCGCCAGAACTTGAGGAAGAATTATTGGGTAACAATGGCTCTCTTGAATTGCCATTCCATCTAGGAGCCTATGGCATTCGCATCTCCAACTTAGTGGCATCGCTTGGAGATACTGCTGTAGAAGGCTCTTTTTCTCTCACACCAGAGCTACAACTCGACAACACACATCTACAATTAAAAATCCCAACTATCAATTGGCAAGGCACTATTGCGTTGACCTCTCGCGATATACATGTCGAAAGTTTTCTTTCAGGATCGCTCTTTAACCCGATTGCCACTCTTAAGCTACACGCAGAAGAGCTTTCGCTAAATCAAGAAAATTTCCAAAAAATTAAAGCACATGTGGTCCTACATAAACTACAAGAAGAGATCAATGGCACGCTGACGTTTCAATCGCAATATCTAAAACAGCCTCTGTACTTCTCTGCAGCCTTTTCATGGGATAAACTCCTTAGCCTTTTTAATGCCCAAACGATCTTTGGCGCAACACACGTGATCGGTGATTTAGAAATCGATCTCTCCTCCAAACTGGTTTCCGGTGAGCTCTCAGGGACCACAGATCTCTCTTTATTCGCAAGTCGTCTGATGCAAAATGACCTCAAAGGCGCATTGTCTTTCCAAAGTCGTTTTAACCATTCAAATGGGACTCAGACGGCCCTTGTGACGGCTCAAATCCCTTCCATTCAGTCAAAAGACCTTCAGGCAGAACAAACAAACCTATCAACAACCCTAATTGATCCTTTTGGAAATCTTAAAGCTAATCTGCAACTTAACTGCCAATCTGCAACATACTCTACTCAAACAGCAAACGACATCGATTTTCACTCTGCTATCGACACCCAATCTACAGATTGGCCCTGCGCCCTATCGTTTGTCATACACGAAAAGCTACGGCTAGAGTCACAAGGAACATGCTACCTAAGTCCTAAAACCTTCAAACTAAACCTCAATTCCCTTTCTGGAAATATCCAAAAGTACCCGTTCTCACTCAAAAAACCTCTCTATTTGGAGTGGAGCGATTCATTTTTTATTTCTCCTCTGGATATTGTCGTGGGCAAAGGATCTGTTCAAGCCACGACTACATTTGCAAAAAATGATCTGCAGCTAGCACTACGCGCAGAAAACATCCCAATGGATCTACTACGCGTCCTACATCCAAGCCTAAATTTAAATGGCACGGGTGCTGCAGAAATCACGCTCACACAGTCTCCAGAAGACACAGAAGGCAATCTATTAATCACTCTTCAAGATGTTCACATGCTTGACGATGAGTTAGGCAACATCATTCCAATCCAAGTCGAGCTGGCTGCCCAACTTGCTAAAGGTGCTTTATCATGTAAAGGAAGCATCACTGGCGTGGGTCCTCAACCGGTTGCAGTCACAGCAACCTTACCGGTATCGTTTACCATTTCTCCTTTTGATCTACATATCGACAAAAAAAAGCCAATCAATGCCCATCTAGCCCTCCAAGGTCCTCTAGAGCCTGTGCTGGAGCTATTTATGCCAGCAACAGGCCCAGCGATCACTGGCCACGCACAAATTGCCTTGGACATCACAGGAACCTTCGCAAGGACTCATGTCAAAGGCTATGCAGACATCTCACACGGATCGTTTGACATCCCCGGCATAGGCCTCTCCTTCCGCGAAATTCAAGGCCATATCGATCTGGTTGATAAAAAAGCCACTATCACTTCTCTCAATGGCACGGATGGCTACGATGGTCACTTCAGAGGACAAGGATCTGTTGATTTAGACTCCAACAAAGGATTCCCCTTCGACTTCGCCTTTATCATGGATCAAGCCCTTTTAAGCCCCTCAGACTACGCTAGCGCACGCACTAGCGGAAACCTACACTATTTCGGAAATATCAACGCAGCCACGCTGAGCGGAAAAGTAATCAGCGGCATGCTCCGCATCACAATCCCTAAACAAATTCCCGAACTGATGCAAACGGTCGAAGTCTCCTACATCAACCAACCTGAATCCTCACCAAAACCTACTGTCTATCAACCTAAATCAGCAGAATCCTACCTAACCCTCGATCTCGAACTAGATGTTCCTAAGCACGGCATTATCAGCGGCCAAGACTGGTCCTCAGAATGGAAAGGAAATGTGGCAATCACTGGCTCACCAACTACTCCCCTGCTCAATGGCACCTGCCGCATCATCAAAGGCGAATACCGCTACAACGGCAAATCGTTCGATATCCGCGAAGGAACAATTTCATTCGCCGGCGATCCCGAAAAGAAAACATCCCTCTATATCATCGCCAGCAAAGATATCGGAGAAATTACTGCCGAAATTATCCTCAAAGGCTCCTTGCGAGCTCCAGCAATCAGCTTCCGCTCAAATCCCCCACTGCCACAACGCGAAATTGTCTCATGGATCCTCTTCAACCGCGGCACAAGAGACATCTCAACATTCCAAGGCTCACAACTTAATGAATCCATAACCGATCTCAACATGGGCGACAGCAAACCAGATGTCCTCACACGCTTCCGCGAACGCATCGGCATCGACAAAATCGATATCAGCCGCGAAAACTCCAATTCTAATGAGGTCTCCGTCCAAGTAGGCAAATACATCTCCCGCGGCATCCTAGTCTCAGTCAACAAAAGCGTCACTGCAGAAGCCAACCGCCTCGCAATCGAAGCAGACGTCGCCCGCAACGTCAAAGTCCAAGCCCAAGTCGGCGACGACTCCGAAGGCCAACTCCAACTCAAATGGAAACACGACTATTAAGGGTGCTCTGCCCCCTTAAAACCCCCGCCAAAGGGTATGAACCCTCTGGACTCCCTTTATTGTGGAGTTTCTCAAGAACAGCCTTCCAGTTGCCTCAGCTTAAACCAGGCCGCCTCGAGCCTGAATGTAACCAGGGCGTCCCGCCCTGCAAAAAAAAAGAAGGTAGCCAGACCGTCCCGGTCTGGTAAAAAAAAGGACAACCAAACCTTCTCACCCTGAAAGTAACCAGTTCAGAGTAAAAGGACCAGACCGGGACGGTCTGGCTACCTTCTTTGAGGTCTCTTATTGAGACTGGTACCATCGAATCCTTCTGATATGGGCAAGAATGTCTTTATTGCCGTAGATCACTATGTTCATGATGCGACGATAAAACCGGATAGAAGTGAATTGTTTAGAGTGAATGACGATGGTAGCTGGACTTTTTCGGACCAAAATATAGGACTGGGTTCACCGTTTCGAACTCGCATTAGCAAGGAAACAGACCCTAAAACCATTTTACAACTTGTTAAAGCATATAGCACCACCGAAACAATCCCTTAAGGGGGCTCTGCTAAGGGGACTCTGTCCCCTTAGAACCCCTGCCAAAGGGTATGAACCCTCTGGACTCCCATTACGGTGAAGTTTCTTAAGAACAGCCTTCTAGACACCTCTTCAACCAGGCCGCTTCGGCCTGAATGTAACCTGGGCGTCCCGCCCTGCAAAAAAAAAAGTAGCCAGACCGTCTCGGTCTGGTAAAAAAAAGAACAGCCAAACCTTCTCACCCTGAAAGTAACCAGTTCAGAGTATAAGGACCAGACCGGGACGGTCTGGCTACCTACATTCGTTGTGAAAGGCTAAAAAGCCTCTACAATTTGCTCTCAGCGCTACTCAGCGATCTCTGTGCTCTCTGTGGTAAAAAAATTACTTAGATTTAGATCCTAGATATCCCCAGCGCTCATATAGAGTCTCAAGCTTTAGTTGCGCCTTCGCTAGGTCCTGGTACAGCTGCAACGCTTGCTGCGCATCCGAATGCTTTGTGGGATCATTCAGCTTCTCTTGAAGCTCCTCAATCTCCGTTTCTGCAGAAACAATCGAAGCTTCCATCTCATCAAGCTCTTTCTGCTCTTTGTACGAAAGCTTTTTAGGTGCACTTACAGGCTTATTGCCAGGCGACGCAACCACAGCAGGCTTCGCGCTGGCCTTGGAAGCATTCGCATTCGAGGTTTCCCACTGACTGTAGTCAGCAAAAAGCTCATGCTCATTGCTTCTTCCTAACCCAAGAATTTGTGTGCACACCCTATCCATAAGGCATCTATCATGGGAAATAAGAACTAACGCACCAGCAAACTCCTTCAAACTTTCCTCAATGATCTCCAAAGTAGGAATATCTAAGTCGTTTGTTGGTTCATCCAAAAATAGAATATCGGCTGGTTCTAACATCAACTTGGCGATCAGAATACGTGCTCGTTCACCACCCGATAAACACCACACGGGTAGTTCTAAGCGATCTGGAGAAAAGAGAAACTTTTTGGCCCATCCATTGACGTGCATGGGCTGTCCGCGGTAACTCACTGTATCGCTATTTGGCGCTAATGCACGCTTCAAGGTAATTTCTGGGGGAATATGTTCGCGATGCTGATCAAAATAGACTAACTTCAACTCATCAGCATACTTTATCGTCCCTGTATCCTGAGGCAATTGCCCTGCCAAAACTTTTAGAAGCGATGTTTTCCCAGTACCGTTTTTTCCCACAATACCTAAACGCGTTCCAGGCGATAGTACAAGCTCAATGCCGTTAAAGAGCTGCTTATCGCCCAACTTCTTACCAAGATTCTTAGCAACAAGCAAACGACGTGTTGCCCTATCTGAAGCGGAAAAATCGATCTCGGCAACATTACTTTTATTGCGCTGCTTGATTTCAGATAACTCCTCAATCAACTCATACGCCTTCTGAATACGTGAACGCGACTTTGTTGTGCGCGCTTTTGGAGAACGCTTCAACCACTCTGTTTCATAACGCACCTGTGAGGCTAAACCGCGCTCCTGCTGCGCTTGAGCGTCCAAAAAGGCCTCTTTGTGCTCCATGAAAGCACTCATGTTGCCTTCACTGATAAACAATCCTTGCGGAAAGCAGCGGTTAAGCTCGATCACTTTATTGGAAATATTTTCTAGGAAATAGCGATCGTGACTCACCACAAGATATGCAATTTTTTCGCGGTACAAAAATTTTTCGAGCCAAAGAATCCCTTCCAAATCTAAGTGGTTGGTAGGCTCATCGAGTAATAATAGATCGGGTTCCTGCATCAACGCACGCACTATATCAAGGCGCTTTTTCCAGCCTCCAGATAATACAGAAGCCTGTACCGTAGTATCTTCAAACTGTGCTTTTCCTAAGAGAATGCGTGCGCGTGTAAGCTTTTCGACTTCGTCTTCATTCGCCATGGCATTTTGCATGACGACTTCTTCAACGGATAGATCGGGAAATTCAGGTACTTGGCTGGCATAGCCAAGACGCAATCCTTGACGTCGCGACACAAAGCCATCATCAGGCGTCTCAACGCCGGCAAGAATTTTTACAAGCGTCGATTTGCCTGATCCATTTGGACCTAGCAAACCGATGCGATCTCCTTCACTGATTGTGAAGGAGAGTTCTTTAAAGAGGATTTGAGTCCCGTGCGCTTTTGATAGCTTATGGACTCCGATCAACGACGACATATTTTAAACCCCTGATTGTATAAACCTAGGGGGAAAAACGTGTAGGATTTGGCTTACCTTTAGCTTGACCGAAACGCCCATTGCTTGGACGATTGCGGTTTGCTTGAGGGCGATCGCCATCAAAACGAGGCTTGTCGCGATTGCCAAAACGCTCACCATCAGCTCCAGGCTTTCCTCTTCCATAACCACCACCACTTTGTGGACGGCTATCCGATCCAAAACGATCGCGGTTGCCACCAGCAAAGGTGCGTTCACGGTTAAAAGCAGGGCGCTCTTCTTTGTTAAAAGGAGGGCGGTCTGTTCGCGGTTCGCGATTAAAGGCAGGGCGCTCTTCTTTGTTAAAAGCAGGGCGCTCTTCTTTATTGAAAGCAGGACGGTCTGTTCGTGGTTCGCGATTAAAAGCAGGACGCTCTTCACGATTTCCAGGACGCTCTGCACGGTTGAAAGCAGGGCGGTCTGTTCGTGGTTCGCGATTGAACGCAGGGCGTTCTTCGCGATTGAAAGCTCGCTCTCTTGGCTCTCTGCTCGGTCTTTCGGATCTTTCGCCAGCAGGTCTTTCTTCTCTGCTAAAGCGTGGTCCGTCATTAGAACGCATTGGTCTACTGTTAGGACGACCACCGGATCTGCTAGGACGTCCGCCGCCACCGCCACCGCCGCCACCTCTTCTCGAAGGGCCTGCAGATGTGGACTTGCCTGTCATTTTGAATGTCGCTTCGAAGCCAGGAATCACTTGTAGATTCATTTTCTGACCAGTAAATTGCTCAATGCGTTTGATTACTTGTAAATCTCTCGATGCAGCAAACGACCAAGCTACTCCCTTGGCTCCAGCACGACCAGTACGTCCAATGCGGTGTACATAATCTTCTACGTTTGTTGGGAGGTCAAAGTTGATCACGTGTGTAATCGATTGCACATCAAGTCCGCGCGCTGCTACGTCAGTAGCAACTAACACGCGCAATTTACCTTGGCGCATTTGAAGAATCGTTCTTGAACGTTGACGTTGATTCATATCTCCATGCAACGCCGCTACATCATGACCGATTTCAGCTAATTGGTCTGCCAATTGGTCTGCATGGTGCTTTGTCGATGTAAAGATGATTACTTGTGTAACGGTTTCGTCTGTCAGAATCTCTTCCAATAAACGGTTTTTATGATCGATGTTATCCGCATGGTGCAAACGTTGATCGATATTTTCATGCTTCTCATGTGGAGAGCTTACTTCTATTTCTTTTGGATCTTTTAACAGATTTCTAGATAACTGCAGAACGCTACCTTTTAATGTAGCTGAGAATAGCAATGTCTGACGCTCTTTTGGAGTTGCCGCCGCAATCTGCTCAACAGGCTCAATAAAGCCCATATCTAACATACGGTCAGCTTCGTCCAATACTAACATCTCTAGTCGTGAAAAGTTAATGCGTCCGCTTTCCATGTGGTCAATCAAACGCCCTGGTGTTGCCACCAAAATCTCGTAATGTCGTGAAAGTTCACGATTTTGAATTGGATATGGAGCTCCACCGTAGATACATACGGTTTTTACGCGTGTGAGGTGTTTGCTATACTTAACAGCTTCCGCTGCTACCTGCATCGCTAACTCGCGAGTAGGAACCAAAATCAATACGCGTGGCCCAGATGCATTTACTGGAGAAGGCGTCATTAATCGATTCAACGCAGGCAAAATGAATGCTGCTGTCTTACCGGTACCTGTCTGAGCCGAAGCTCTTAAATCAAATCCAGCCAGAATTTGAGGGATCGCCTGTTCCTGAATCGGAGTTGGCGTCGTATATCCTGCTTCCTCAATTGCTTGGAGGATCTTAGGATCTAAATTTAAGTCTTGAAATTGTGTCATGCTTTACTTACTTTTGGTAGAGAATAAATAAAAAGCATAACAGAGATCGATATATAAAAGATAGAGTTTTAGTTACCTATGGCTCATTAACAAGTCAAAAGAGCGTCCTTTGTCTCCCTCCTTGCCCTTGCCTTTGCCCTGTTTTTTTGTCCTTTTTTCTTGTCTCACACTAAAAAAACCTTGAATTTATGATTCGGAACGCATAGAAATTTTTTCGGGCAAAAGCAAGGTTAGTACCATCAACTTAAAAAAACATTCTTTATTCATTCTCTGCGACTCTGCGTCTCTGCGTTAAGATAAACCATATCGTTATGGTATATGTGGCCACTATCGCTGTGATATATGTGGCCGCTTATGAGTTAACCATGTTTAACTTTCATTAAATACTTAACGCAGAGTCGCAGAGACGCAGAGGAGTTTCTACTTATCAACATTCTAAGAATGAAATCTTATTCCAAAATATTACATTGATGACATTGAGGCAAGGGAGCTCATCAAAGCGTGTCATTTTAACGGACAACTGTTTTTACCAATTATTTGATAGATGACACACCAACTCGCTAACGCTTCAAAAAAAGTGAATAGAGAAAACAGAAGAAGTATCCAACTCGACCACCACCAAGCCATCCCCAAAAGTAGTACCGCCACTCCTAATCGCAATAAACGATCCGTCAACCCAATGTTCTTTTTCATTTTCACTCCTTCTCTTAAAAATCATAATATGTTTAGCTAAAGAAAAAAATACTAGAGGTTTTTATGACCCGCCCCAAAATTCTCGCTTTCGCCGGCAGTCTACGCGCAGACTCCTACAACAAAAAAATGGTCAAAATTGCCCTTGAAGGCGCAAAGCAAGCAGGAGCAGATGTCACCTATATAGATCTCAAGGATTACCCCCTTCCTATCTATGACCAAGAAATTGAAGATGCTCAAGGCCTTCCCGAAAATGCTCTCAAATTAAAAAAATTGATGTGGGAACATGACGGCTTTTTAATCGCCTCCCCAGAATACAATAGCTCAATCTCAGGCGCATTCAAAAATATGATCGATTGGACCTCCCGACAAGCTTCCAAAGAAGAAGTCTACCTCTCTTGCTTCATTGATAAACTAGTTCTTTTGATGAGCGCTTCTCCAGGTCAATTAGGAGGCCTACGCGGCCTAACTCATGTACGCCAAATTTTTGGAAATATCTATAGTCTCGTCCTTCCTCAACAAAAATGCATTCCTCAAGCAGACAAAGCCTTCGACACCAATGGTGACCTCAAAGACGCTAAACTGAAAACCGAAGTGCTCAACCTAGGAAAAAAACTTGCCGACTTCCTTATTCAATACAAAAAAGCGTAATGCGCTTTTCTTTATTTTTACTTTGCTCACCTTGTGGAACTCCTCCATGTTCGCGGGCAATCCGCCATTACGCGTTGGAATGGAATTATCTTATCCGCCATTCGAAATGATCTGCCCCGACGGGTCGCCTTGTGGAGTGAGTGTAGACATTGCCAATGCACTTGGAAAATTTCTTGATCGCGAAGTGATCATCCAAAACACCTCCTTTATCGGTCTGATTCCTTCCTTAAAAAACGAATCTATCGACGCTATTATCTCATCCATCACAATCACAGACAGTCGCAAGCAAGCGATCGCCTTTTCTCAACCTTATCTCAAAACAGGCCTCTGTCTACTTGTCAGTGCTAAATCAGATTTAAAAGATATCAACGATGCCAACGCGCCAAATCGCACGATCGTGGTTAAGTCTGGAACAAGCGGAGAGGTCTATGCTCTAAAACACCTGACTGAAGCTGTTGTCCATGTCCTAGATAAAGAAGCTATGTGTGTTCTAGAGGTAATACAAGGCAAAGCAGATGCCTTTATCTACGACCAGATGTCGGTCTTCACTAATTGGCAAAAAAATCCGAAAACAACACGTGCTATCTTAACTCCCTTTCAAATAGAAGAATGGGGAATTGGCATAAACAAAAATAATCCAACCTTACTCAACGAAACCAACAAATTTATCACTGAATTTCGCAACGCAAACGGATTCGAACAGCTCACCGAAAAATTCTTTCTTCAACAACGCGCTGCTTTTGCCGAGCAAAACATCAAGCTATTCTTATGAAACGTTTTACGGATCTCCTACAAATCATTCTCTTCTCTCTATGCATCCTAGGACTGTTTTTTCTCAGTATTTACCACCAAGATTTACAATGGGCCTCCGTTTGGGAATATCGCTCCCTTTTCCTCAAGGGCTGGGTAAACACTATCCTGATCTCCCTAGCAAGTCTACTTCTCAGCTTCGGTATAGGACTACTCACAGCCCTAATAGCACGCTCAGGTATTCTTTTAGGCCACATGATCACTCAACTCTACATCGAACTCATCCGCGGTACTCCCCTTCTGGTCCAAATCCTCTTCTTCTACTACGTCATCGCTCACCACATGGGTCTCGAAAATCGCTACATTTCTGGCACTCTGATGCTCTCGATCTTCCACGGAGCCTACATCGCCGAAATGATTCGCTCAGGCATCGACAGCATCAGCTCCAGTCAACTCGAATCAGCTCGCGCCATTGGCCTCTCCAAATTCCAAACATACCGCTTCCTAATATTCCCTCAAGCAATTCGCCACATCCTCCCTAACCTCGCAGGCCAATTCGCTTCAATCATCAAAGACTCCTCACTGCTCTCAATCATTGGCATCAACGAAATCACTAACAGCGCTCAACAGATCAACAGCGCCACCTACAGTACTCTCGAAAGCTACCTGCCTCTAGCCTTCGCCTACCTCATCCTCACCCTCCCAATCTCCCTATGGAGCAAACACCTAGAAAAAAGATTCCAATATGAAACTTAAATTCTCCCACCTAACCAAACGCTTCGGACCTCAAACTGTCATCAACAACCTCGACCTCACAACGCCCGAATGCAAAACTTTAGTCATCACAGGCCCCTCAGGCAGCGGCAAATCCACACTCCTCCGTCTAATAGCCGGCCTAGAATACCCAGACGAAGGCACTATCTCCATCGACGACTACACAATCAACTACTCCGAAAAAGACCTCCTACAACACCGCCGCAGCCTAGGCGTGGTCTTCCAATCCTGGAACCTCTTCCCCCACCTCACTGCCCTAGAAAACATAGTCCTTCCCCTCCAACATGTCCACGGAATGTCCCCCACCGCCGCCACCGAACTCAGCCTCGACCTCCTCCGCCGCTTCCAACTAGAAAAACATGCCCACAAAAAACCCTTCGCCCTATCAGGCGGCCAAAAACAAAGAGTCGCTCTCATCCGCGCAATCGCCTCCAACCCCAAACTCCTCCTCCTCGATGAACCCACCTCCGCCCTCGACCCAGCCATGACCAACGAAGTCCTCGAACTCATCCTCGAACTCAAAAACGATAACCATAACCTCATCCTCGTCACCCACCACATCCCCTTCGCCGAAAAAATCGCCGATCATATCCTCAAGTTTTAAAGAAAGGGAAGGGGGCTCTGCCCCCTTCACC